>JASBVU010000128.1 GCA_029960905.1 Thermoanaerobacterium sp. | reverse complement strand
TAAAAGGAAAAATGCATGCGTGTGGCCATGATTTTCATACTGCGGCTGCCATTGGTGCCGCTTATTTATTAAAAAAGCATCAGTCCGAATTAAATGGAACAATCCGTCTTCTCTTTCAGCCGGCTGAGGAATCAGGTGCAGGTGCAGATAAGGTAATCAAAGACGGTCAGCTTGAAAACGTCGATGCAATCATTGGTCTTCATAACAAACCGGATTTGCCGGTAGGGACGGTCGGGCTCAAAAACGGTCCATTGATGGCAGCGGTTGATCGATTTCAAGTGGTCATTCGAGGGACCGGGTCTCATGCAGCCTTGCCGCATAAAGGAAAAGATCCTATTATCGCGTCCGCACAGCTTATTACCGCTCTGCAAACGATTGTCAGTCGGAATGTATCACCTTTTCAAAGCGCAGTGGTCAGTGTGACAAAAATTGTAGGTGGTAGCACATGGAATGTCATTCCGGAGGATGTAACGCTTGATGGCACAATCCGGACATTTGATTCCGTCATTCGTGAAGAAGTGAAAGAGCGCTTTTATACAGTGGTGGAGCATATTGCGAAGGTTTATTCACAGGAATTTGTGATTCGCTGGTTTGCTGGACCGCCTCCGCTCATCAATGATGAAAAGGTGACTGAAACGGCACGCCGATCAGCGGAAAATCTATCACTTTATGTCATTGATCCGGAACCGTCAACAGCCGGAGAAGATTTCTCTTACTACTTACAGCAAATTCCCGGAACATTTGCCTTTTTTGGGTCAAACGGAAACGAAGATTGGCATCATCCATCATTTACTGTTGATGAAAAGGCCATTATCAAAGCTGCTTATTTTTTATATGAAACAGCTAAAAACCTGCTTATTGAATACAGCCAAGTTAAGGAGAAACAAAAGAGCCATTCAACTTTCTGAAATGGACCGAATCCCCCGACGTAGACTGATAACAAAAAGACATTTTTCATATTCTTAAGAGTCTGCATAGAGGGGGATTCTTTATAACAAAAGAGCCATTCTTAAAAAATGATATGTTTTTAAAACACTTTTATATTTGTAAAAAAAGATATGGATATTTTATATAAAATGTATTAAGATAGTACTTGTCTGAAAAACAACGATAAAAACATTAGGCCGATGTGGCGGAATTGGCAGACGCGCACGACTCAAAATCGTGTTCCCTTGCAGGAGTGTGGGTTCGACTCCCACCATCGGCATTGTCACGGTGCATTTTACAGTAATTTAAACGTGAATAGTACCGAAATTTCAACGTTCTTCACAGTATTGTGGAGGACTTTTTTTGTTATTGGTTCAATTTACTAATGTTGGAGTTAAGAGACTTTTTGGGCAAAATAAAAGCAATTACAAAGATGAAGATCTCTCCTTTAAGACGATAGTTGGTAACTACATAAAAAAGGAGATTTCATAATGCATTCTCATTTTATTACAAAACTGCTTAGGTTGAAGATGTTGAAATCACTCATGTGGAGGATCAAGTCACTCACTTGGAAATCTATATTTATACGTCTGTAAAAGTCCAAAAATGCCACTGTTCTCAGAAGGAAACTTCCTCTGTCCATGATTATCGGATTTAAAGGATTCGTGATGTAAAGGTCTTTGAAAATATTGCTTTCTCATTTTGAGAAAATGTCGATGCAGACGCAAGTCCTGAGGAAGACGGTTTCTATTAAGTCTATTCTTTTCTAGAGCGTTACCAGCACGAATCCTCCAGCCTCTTTTGGTCAAAGTGAGGGCGTACAACTTTAAGCGGGTTGCCAAAGAAACAGGGTTTGATCGAAAAACAGTTCATAAGGTATCTCAAGAAGGACAAGTTTCCAGAGCGCAAAGCCAACAAAAAAGTAAACTTGTTCCTTATAAAAGATCAAATGGAACACTATGAGGGGATCCATTCAAACGAAAAAGGACAGAAAATAAAAGGCGTTCAAGGTTTGGCGACCAACGACTTTTCATCTTCTACCCCATCTCCAAAAGAAAACAAACGTCCTTTCGCTGTGCTTACGCAGCATTGGAAGAAAGTGAAACTGTATGATGAAGGACATGTTAATAGAACGATTACAAAAGCTTGGTTGGCGCTCCACACAGCCCACCAACTGGAGCACTTATTAGAAGACGCTTAAAATGGGGGAAAGTATTCGGAGACGATGTATTAGAGACAGCCATTTTAGATCATCCATTAATCCACGCCATGGCCTTTAATATCAAAAGCGATTCTTACCGCCTCCAAGAAAAAAAGCAGGCCTTTATCCTGCCTAGTTATTGAACCAAACGTTCAAAATGTAGAATTTCAATTCGTTAAAATTCGAGAATTTTCAATCGATGTTGACATTTTTAAAATATTTTTGCCAAAATGTGTATAGAAAATGGTGGTGCTCCACTTCATTCTTTGCGCGGTCAGCATCAATGGAAATAACAAAGAAATATGCAAATTTGTTTGTTAAAGATATTCAAGATAATCATCAAAAGTATTCTCCCGTGAATAACTCATAAGGATTGTTGGAAAATGGAAATAATCAGACGGGTGAAGTTTGAGAATTATTTTATACTGGAAAAAAAGGCAACAAAATTTTTAAAAGATAAAAAATTTGATAGCCAAACCATATGTAATGGTGATAAAATGAACGTATATATAGAAGGGAGGAAATTTACGTAAAATATCGGTGAAATTTAAGTTAAGAGTTTATAGTCAAAGAGGGGGGACACAAAGACAATTACTATCTGACTAAGACGGAAAATGGTTGGGTTGTTAATACATTGTCAAACAAATTAAGCTATATTTAACCCACAAACCCAAAAACCAAAATTTTATTTTTTAAATGCTTCATTCATAACTTAATCTCTCCAAATACACATCTAAAAACACCCTACTTAGCAAGCAAATTGGCAATTCGTTTGATAATTTTCCTCTTTGAAGGTCATTTTGACGCTTTAATTGAGTAGCAATCTTCTCGAACTGTGCAATGAGTTGAGAGAATTGATGTTCATAATACCTCTAACCTCCAAATTTTTCATTCCCTATAATATCAATCTTTCATATTTTATATTTCTATTTTTAAATCTACAAATAGTATTAATGGGTTTATCTGTATTTCTTTTTCTCTTGATATAATGTTATATAGAATGCCATTTAGATATATCCTTTTAATAGGGCTTTTTAAGTTGTAATATTGTACAATTAATGTTACGAGGATGATAAAAAGTGCAACAGACTTTATTTGATGTTAGGAAATATATTAAAGCAAAGCCAGTATTAAAATGGGCAGGTGGTAAATCTCAAATGCTTAATGTACTTGTACCTAACGTTCCCAAAAAATACAATAAATATATAGAACCTTTTGTAGGCGGAGGCGCTTTATTCTTTGAGCTTTCTCCCGAAAGAGCAATTATTTCGGACTATAATCCAGAATTGATTAATTTATATAAAATAATCGCAGAGAATGTAAATGAGTTAATAGAATTGTTAAAAGAAATGAAAAATGATGAAGAATTTTATTATAGAATTAGAGCATTAAACCCTGAAACATTAACAAATATTGAGAGAGCTGCCCGAACTTTGTATTTAAATAGAACATGCTATAACGGTTTATATAGAGTGAATAAAAAAGGAGAATTTAATGTTCCGTTCGGAAAATATAAAAATCCTAAAATTTGTGATGAAGAAAACCTACAAGCTGCAAGCAAAGTATTAAAAAATGCCATAATTATTCACGGTGATTATAAAGACGTGCTTCGAGAATACGCAGAGCCAGGGGACTTCATATTTTTAGACCCACCTTATATTCCTGTATCAAAGTACTCTGATTTTAAACGTTATACTAAAGAACAATTTTATATAGAAGACCAAAGAGAATTGGCTAATGAAGTGAAACGGTTAAAGGATTTGGGGTGCTACATTCTTTTGACAAATTCAAATCACCCATTAGTTCATGAATTGTATAAGGATTATAAAATAAGTGTACATCAAACTAAACGGAATATTAGCAGTAAAGCATCAAAGAGAACAGGAGAGGATGTACTTGTCAAAATTGAACCTAGAAAATGAGAGTAAAATAATAGCAGAACCAATTGAATTACCTGAGCAAATGAATAAGTTTCCTTCAACTAGGTTCATGGGTAGTAAGGAAAAGCTAATAGAATATATATGGGGAGTAGCATCTCAATTTCAATTTGATAGTGTTTTAGACTTGTTCAGCGGTAGTGGTGTAGTTAGTTATATGTTTAAAACTCAAAACAAGCAAGTATTTAGCAACGATTATATGGCTTTTTCTGCAAATATTGCCAAAGCTTTAGTTGAAAATAATCATGTTACTCTAACTAACGAGGATTTAGAAATAATATTAAATGAAGATACATCAACTGATAATTTTGTATCAGAAACATTTAAAGACTTGTATTTTAGTGATGAAGACAACGCTTTTATTGATTTGGTTAGAGCTAATATAAAAAAATTAGAAAACAATATGAAAAAATCACTTGTATATGCAGCGTTAGTTCGTGCCTGCTTAAAAAAGCGGCCGCGAGGAATTTTTACCTATACTGGTCTCCGTTATGATGATGGAAGGCGTGATTTAAGGTTATCTTTAAGAGAACAGTTTATGGAGGCTGTTGAATCAGTAAATGGAGCAGTGTTTGATAATGGAAAAGAAAATATATCCAATCATGGAGATGCAATGACTTTAAAAAAACATGCAGATTTGATTTATATTGACCCTCCATATTATAGTCCTTTGAGCGATAATGAATATGTAAGGAGATATCATTTTGTCGAAGGATTGCTAAGAGATTGGCAAGGTGTAGAGATGCAATGGCACACAAAGACTAAAAAGTTTAAAAGTTATCCTACACCTTTTAAAACTTTAGATGGTGCTTTCAAAGCTTTTGACAAGCTATTCGAATTTCATAAAAACAGTATATTAATTGTTTCATACTCATCCAATTCTTTACCAACAAAAGAAGATATAGTTTTATTAATGGAAAAATATAAAAAAAATGTTGATGTAGTATCCATCAGTCATAAATATTCGTTTGGGAATCAAGGACACAAAGTTGGAAATAACAAAAATAATGTTGAAGAATATTTATTTGTTGGTTATTGATTTTAGGAGAAGAGGTTTATGACAGTAAAAGCATGGTATATAGGGAACACAACTATTCGAAATGCAAAAAGGCTAAAAGATGGATTACGTGTACTGGTAGATTCCTCATTACATGGTAATTTAATAGGAAAAAGTAATGAACAAGAATTTGCCAGGCTCTTACATGAAGAGGGTGTTGTTTTTGTAAAGCGATTAGAAGATAATCCAAGAAATGACGCCAGTGATGTAGGAAGAAAATGGAGAGCTGCTTTAATGCAATTAGGTTTCATCAGACATGCAGAGTCTGATAGACCTTTTACAATAACACCGAACGGTTTGAGATTAATTAATGCAAATACGCTACCAGCGGAACAAGAAGTCTTTTTGAGGGCTTTGTTGGCTCATCAAATTCCATCAGTTATTGAAGCTTTTCCTGACCCTGTGTTCAGTCCTTTGAGGATTGTATTAGAAGTGTTAAAAAAATTAGAAGAGCAAAATTTAGAAGCTAAAATTACGAAAGATGAAATGACATCTATTGTACAAGTTACAAGAAGATTCGAAGACGTAGATAATGCCGTAAATAAAATAAGAGAATATCGTGAGCAACTTTCTCAAATAGAAGTAGCAAGGGATAGAAAACGCTTTATAAATGCTTATCGTGATGAGGTTGCTTCTACCTTGGCTGGTCAGAGTTCAGGTACACTCAAGGATTATGCTGATTCTAATTTTAGATATTTAAAATTGACTGGATTATTTGTAGAAAATGGAAGTTCACTCAAAATTGCGGAACATAAGTATACAATTTTTAAACAAATTTTGTCTAAACCATATGAGCCAATACCAGATAGAGATTATCT
>JASBVU010000127.1 GCA_029960905.1 Thermoanaerobacterium sp. | reverse complement strand
TTTTCATCTAAAACATCTCTTATTGCTTTTACACGTCCATCCATCATGTCAGAAGGTGCCACGATGTCTGCACCTGCCTTGACGTGCGACAATGCTATTTTTGCTATGTATGAAACTGTCTCATCATTTTGTACATAACCATCTCTTACAATGCCGCAATGGCCATGGCTTGTATACTCACACATGCATACATCAGTGATGACAATCATTTGTGGAATTGACTCCTTTATAGATTTTACAGCTCGTTGAATTATTCCATTTTCATCGTAAGCTTCAGAACCTAATTCATCTTTCTTTGATGGTATACCAAAAAGCAGGACGGCAGGTATTCTTAAATCATATACTTCTTTGACCTCATTTATAAGCTTGTCTACAGAATAACGATAGACTCCAGGCATTGCACTAATTTCTTCTTTTATGTTTTCTCCAGGTACGACAAACATAGGATATATCAAATCATCTACGCTTATAGATGTCTCTCTAATCATACTTCTTATGATTTCGTTCTCTCTAAGTCTTCTTGGCCTATTTAGCATTTTCATAACAACACCTCTCTTTTTATTTTATTTATATTATATCAACTTTTTGTTTGAAGTACAGATCACCTCATCAAAATTGTGTTTAACGATTCAATTAAAATTAGATTGACATTAATAAAACGATGTGTTAAATTATAAAAAAGAAATCCATAAATTCATATCTATTTACTATGAATTAAAGGAGGATAAAATGATTTTCAATGATGATTTAATAAAGACATTAAAAGATGGTGGATTCATTAAACAAAAGCAAAAAGATTACTATTCAATAAGAATAAGAGTAGTCGCCGGCAATATTACTGCTGAACAGATGAGAAAAGTATCTGAACTTGCTGAAAAATACGGTAGGGGATATGTCACATTTACAATAAGGTTGGGGATAGAGATTCCATGGGTTCATTACTCTAAATTACAAGAGGTAAAAGAAGAAGTTGAGAGAATTGGACTTGCAATGGCTGGCTGTGGACCAAGAGTAAGACCGATTGTGGCCTGCAAAGGTACTGTTTGCCCATATGGATTAATTGATACGCAAGGTTTAGCAAAAAAACTCGATGACGAGTTTTTCCCAACACCTGGTTTCCCTCATAAATTTAAGATGGGAATTTCAGGTTGTCCTAATAATTGTACGAAACCTCAATTTAACGATATCGGATTTCAAGGGCAGGTAGAGCCTGAACTTAATGAAGATTTATGCACAGGTTGCGGACTATGCGCAGACGTCTGTGACGTGAAAGCAATTACGATTAAAGACAATTTAGCCAGAAGAGACGATGATAAATGTATTTATTGCGGTTCATGCATAAGGGTGTGCCCAATGGATGCATGGAAGAGAAAAAGAAGTGGAGTAGCAGTTTTTGTAGGCGGCAAGTTTGGCAAAAAGTACAACTTTGGGTACCATATTGCAGACCTTGTTGATGTAGAAAAAATACCAAACATTATTGAGAAGACAATGAATTTTTACAAAAGCAATGGGGTCAGCAAAGAAAGGCTTTATGACACAATTAATAGAATTGGACTTGAAAATTTCAAAAAAGAAATTTTAGAAGATGAAAATATAAAGTAAGGGGTGTAACTATGAATATCAAAGTAAATGGCAATGATCAAAAAATTGACAGAGAGTATACTGTAAAAGAATTGTTAGATGTATTAAATGTTAAAATGAAAGAATATGTAACGGTTCAGCTTAACGATGAAATATTGTCAAGAGATGATTTTGATAAAATAATTGTAAAAGACGGAGATACAGTTGAATTCCTTTATTACATGGGAGGAGGAAGTAGATGAATTTTTCTAATGAACAGTTAGAAAGGTATTCACGTCATATTATATTAAAAGAAGTTGGTGCAAAGGGGCAGGAAAAAATTTTAAATTCAAAGGTTTTGATAGTAGGGACAGGTGGCCTTGGAGCGCCAGCAGCGATGTACCTTGCGGCAGCAGGTGTTGGAACAATAGGATTAGTAGATTATGATAAGGTGGATTTATCCAACCTTCAAAGACAAATAATTCATAGAACTAAGGACATCGGCAAAGATAAAGTCATATCTGGTAAAGAGACAATCAACGAGATGAATCCTGATGTCAATGTAATAACATATCATGAATGGATAAGCTCTAAAAACATAATTGATATCATAAATGATAAAGATTACGACTTTATAATAGATGGTACGGATAATTTCCCGGCAAAATTCTTAATAAATGATGCTTGTGTGCTTATAAAGAAGCCTTTCTCACATGCCGGAATAATAAGATTTGAAGGTCAAACAATGACATATGTACCAGGTGAAGGACCGTGTTATAGATGTGTTTTTCAAGATCCGCCGCCGAAGGATGCCGTTCCTACATGCAGACAGGCAGGAGTGCTTGGAGTCATGGGCGGGATAATTGGTACGATTCAAGCGACAGAAGCATTAAAATATATACTTGGAGTTGGTGAACTTTTAACAGGCTATTTATTGACATTTGATGCGTTAAAAATGGAATTCAGGAAGATAAAAATATCGAAGAGAAAAAGCTGTCAAGTTTGTGGTATCCATCCTTCAATAAAAGAGTTGATAGATTATATGAAGCCACAGTGCGATCTTAAGGAGGATCACAAATGATAATATTGTCAAGGAATGACTATGAAAAAATATTAAATCATGCAATTGAAGAAAGTCCTATTGAAGCATGTGGTTTACTTGCAGGAATAGTAGATGGTGAAAATAAATTTGTTAAGGAAGTTCGTTTACTGACTAATATAGATAGAAGTCCTGAGCACTTTTCAATGGATCCGAAAGAACAATTTCAGGCTTTGAAGCATTTCAGAGAAAACAAACTTACGCTTATTGGGAATTTCCATAGCCACCCCCAATCACCGGCAAGGCCGTCAGAAGAGGACAAAAGACTGGCATTTGATGGTAAACTCAGCTATTTAATATTGTCACTGATGGACAAAGAAAACCCTGTCTTAAAGAGTTTCATAATTGAGCATGGGGATAGTAATGAAGAAGAAATTATGATTGAAGATTAAAAAATGTGATAGGAGGTATAATTGTGAATGAAATTAAAGCTGATAGTTTTATAGATATAACTGATGTAGTATGCCCTATTACTTTTGTCAAAGCAAAGGTGGCTATAGAAGAATTAGAAGATGGGCAAATCCTTGAAGTAAGAATGAATGAAGGAGAGCCGATTAAGAATGTACCATCAAGCTTAAAAGATGAAGGACATAAAATATTAAATGTTATAAATAACCGAGATGGAACTTATACGATATTTGTTAAAAAGGGAGGCCTTTTGGATGAGGTTTAATACAAAGCTATTACATCAAAATTATGGACCTGATGAAAAGACTGGAGCTTCATTGACGCCTATATATCAATCTACATCATTTAGCCATTCAGCAGAGGAGCTGGAGAATATATTTAAAGGCAGCGAATACGGTTTTACATATACGAGAATAAATAACCCAACTATTGAAGCTTTTGAAAGAAGGATTGCATCACTGGAAAGCGGAATAGGGGCAGTTGCATGCTCCTCAGGAATGGCTGCTATAACTTTAGCCCTTTTAAATATCTTGAAGACTGGTGATGAAATACTATCTAGTTCAGGAATATTTGGCGGGACGTATGAACTATTTAAAGATTTCGAAAACTTTGGCATTACTGTAAAATTTGCAAAAGATAATTCAGTAGAAGCTTTTAAAGAATCTATAACTAATAATACAAAATTGATTTATATCGAAACGATTGGTAATCCTAAATTAGATGTTCATGATATAAAAAGTCTTTCAGTTCTGGCACACGAAAATAAAATTCCTTTAATTGTGGATAATACTGTAACTACTCCATATTTAATTCGACCGATAGAAATGGGGGCAGACATCGTTATACATTCAACATCAAAATTTATAAATGGACATGGAAATTCTATTGGTGGAATTATAGTCGATTCTGGTAAATTTGAGTGGGATTTTAATAAGTATCCAATGCTTAAAGAGTTTGAAAAATATGGGCAATTTGCTTATCTAGCAAAACTTAGAAAAGGCCTCTTTAGAAATATTGGTGCGTGTATGTCTCCATTTAATGCATATCTTAATAATTTGGGTTTAGAGACGCTTGGAATAAGGATGGAGAGGCTATGCGAGAATGCTTATGAATTAGCTGTTTTTTTGAAGGAATTTGATAAAGTACTATCAGTTAACTATCCGGGGCTTAGAGAAAGCCCATTTCATGATATTGAAAAGACAGTTTGGTGATAAATTTGGCGCGATACTGACAATTCGTGTAGGTTCTAAAGAAAAAGCTTATAAAATGATTAACTCTTTAAAGTATGCAACAAATATAACAAATATAGGTGATACACGTACGCTTATAATTCATCCATCATCTACAATTTTTGCCGAAAGCAGTGATGACGAAAAAAAGTTCATGGGAGTATATGACGATTTAATAAGAATATGTGTTGGGCTGGAAGATGTAGAAGATTTAAAAGAAGATTTTAAGCAGTCTATTGATAGACTATAATTTTTTACTTAAATCATAAGTATTATGATATGTTTACTATTAATTAATTATTTCGTGAGGTGTTAATATGGATCGATTAGATATGTTGGAAGCTCAAAGTATATACATATTAAGAGAAGCTTATAAAAGCTTTGGCAAACTCGGTATGCTGTGGTCGATTGGGAAAGATTCTACAGTAATGTTATGGCTTGCTAAAAAAGCTTTTTTTGGACATTGCCCGTTTCCTTTTATTCATATAGATACGACGTATAAGATACCCGAAATGATAAGATTTAGAGATAAGATTGCAAAGGAATATAATCTCGATCTTATCGTTTATACAAACTGGGATGCTATAAATAATGGCATGGGTCCAGAAAAAGGCAGATTAGTTTGCTGTAAGGCACTAAAAACAGATGCATTGCAGCATGTGATAGATAAGTATAAATTTGAAGGATTGATTGTAGGTGTAAGAAGGGATGAAGAAGGTTCAAGATCAAAAGAAAGGATTTTTAGTGAACGAAATAAAGAGTCTGAGTGGAATTACACAAACCAGCCTCCAGAGCTTTGGGATCAGTTTAAGACAGATTTTCCAAAAGGTAATCATATTAGGGTACATCCTATATTAAACTGGACTGAATTAGATATTTGGGAATATATAAAGAGGGAAAATATACCGGTTGTGGATTTGTATTTTGCAAAGAATGGTAAAAGATATAGAAGTCTTGGATGCGCACAATGTACAGGACAAATAGATTCAAATGCTTCAACAGTTGATGAAATTATAGAGGAATTAAAACACACAAATATAAATGAACGTGCTGGCAGAGCACAGGACAAAGAAGACGCATATGCTATGCAAAAACTGAGGAAAGATGGCTATATGTAAAGGAGGAGAAAAATGGTTGAGAGTAAAGAAATTTTTAGAATAGTAGTTGTAGGTCATGTTGATCACGGAAAATCGACAGTTATCGGAAGGCTTTTGTACGATACAAAGTCATTGCCGGAGGGAGCCATTGAAAAAGTAAAAAGAATATCAAAAGAAACTGGTAAGCCATTTGAATATGCGTATTTATTAGATGCTTTTGAAGAGGAACAAAAACAAGGTATAACCATTGATACAACGCAAATTCAATTTCATACAAAAAAAAGAGATTACGTAATAATAGACGCACCGGGACATTTAGAATTTTTAAAAAATATGATATCTGGTGCAGCTAATGCAGAAGCTGCGTTACTTGTTATTGACGCCAATGAAGGTGTAAGAGAACAGTCAAAAAGGCATGGATACATCCTTTCATTGCTGGGCATAAAAAAAGTTTATGTTCTAGTTAATAAAATGGACTTAATAGATTATTCGGAAGAAAAATTTTTAGATGTAAAAAGCGATATGGATACCTTTTTAAAAAGCATTAATGTCTTTCCACAAAAATATATACCCGTATCCGCTTTTCATGGTGAGAATATAGCTTTAAGGTCAGAAAAAATGCCG
>JASBVU010000126.1 GCA_029960905.1 Thermoanaerobacterium sp. | reverse complement strand
TTCCCCCTTCTTTTATAGTCTTAAGTTTTATTGTATCTCGCACATAAAGCCCACCAGTACCTTGAGGACCTAACAAAGACTTATGACCTGGAAATGCCAATAAATCAATATTGTCTTTCTCTACATCAATGGGATAATTTCCCGCGGTCTGTGCAGCATCAACTAGGAAATATACACCCATTTCCCGGGCAATACTACCTATTTCCCTTATGGGCATTAACGTGCCAGTAACATTTGATGCATGGATCATGGCAATCAGCTTTGTATTTTTCTTTATCGCTTTCTTTACATCGTTCACATCGATATTTCCCTTTTCATCACATTTAGCTACAGTTAGATCGATGTAATTTCTATCCCTCAGTGCAATAAGCGGTCTTATCATTGAATTGTGCTCCATGCTTGATGTTATAACATGATCGCCTTCATTTAAAATTCCCTTTATGGCAATATTTAATGAATCCGTCGTGTTAAGCGTAAAAACTATCCTCATAGGATCGCTAATATTAAATAAATTGCACAGCTCCTGCCGGGCTTCCAATATGTGCTTTCCAGACTCTATTGCCAACCTATGGCTTCCTCTACCTGGATTTCCACAGTATCTCATCACTCTATCAATCTCATCATAGACTGATTCAGGCTTAGGATACGATGTAGCTGCATTATCAAAATAAATCAATGATAACCCTCCTATCGACTTTCTATACTATTTCTTTTATATACTCTTTATTTATATAAGGAGGCAATTTTCTACCAGCTTTTACAATAGCCCTGTATGCCGTCTTAAGATCTACCATGTTTTTGTTGCTGTAAATCCTGTATCTACTTCTATACTTTGAAGGCGTAGATATAAGCATAATCGTATTTGCACCAGCCATTAAAGCTTTGATTTGAGCTTCTTTGTCAACAGTGGCCAATGCAGTCGTTGCTGGAATAAAGACATTTTTCAATACAAGCCTTGTAGCAGCAACAGTTTTAAGCGTCATATCAACACTTCCATGTGGATATGTCTCTAAAGGCGTACCTACAGCAGGCACGAAAGGACCAATGCCTACCATGTGAATGCCCATCTCTTTAAAGTAAAGTATATCCCTTGCAATGTCTCTTGCTGTCTGACCTGGAAGACCTATTATATTTCCATTGCCATTTATATATCCATTTTCTCTAAGCCATTGGCTGCATTTTGTACGGTAGTCAAAGTCATCATCAGGATGTATATTTTTAAATATTTCCCTGTTTGTAGTCTCTATTTTAAGCAAAAAATTGTTTGCACCAGCTTCTCTAAAATGCTTGTACTCTTCCTGAGTCCTTTCACCGATGCTTAAGGTTATCCTCATATTAGTTTCTTTTTTGATTTTTCTTATTATCTCTATTATTTTGTCCTCTGTATACCATGGATCTTCTCCTGATTGAAGAATAACCGTTTTTATTCCCATATGTTTTAGTTCTTTTGCGGTTTCAACTATCTCGTCTACATCCATCCTGTACCTGTCGACAGTTAAATTATCTCTCCTTAAACCACAGTATAGACAATTTTTTCTGCAGATATTGGAAAACTCTATTGCAGCCCTTATGTCAACTACATCACCTACAACCGCCTTCCTCATCTCATCGGCAGCTTTGTATATAGAACTTAAGTTCTCTTCTCCATCAGCACTAAGCAGCAAAACTATATCATCTTCTGTAAGCTCTATGCCTTTTTCTACTTTTTCCAAGACAGCTTTTATATCCCCATTTAATCCTTTATTTATTCTTTCTAATAGGCCATCTAACTTCCTAATTTTATATGGATATATCCCTTTTACTGATACAGAATTGCTTTTTAGGAGTTTTTCTGCTACATCTACATTATATGCATCAATTTTAATTGCGGTACTGCAAACAGAACCATACTCCGCTGGAGCTGGTATCAATTCCGTCTTGATGCTATTTTCCTTTAATATCTTATCTGCATTAAGCATGTGCTGCGTTGAATTGCAGATTATTATACAATGTTCCATCTATATCACCTTAAATTTATTCATATATCTATATTTTATATTTATTTAGCCTTTGTTACAATAGAAAAATGCATTTGTTTTTACAAATGCATTAAGATTACCTATCTATTATGAGTTCAGTAAGCCTTGAAAGATCTTCTTCACTGTAGTATTCTATCAATATTTTTCCCCTGTTTTTCCCATGGATAATTTTAACCTTTGTACCAAAAAATCTACAAAAATTATCCTCTATCTCTTTTATATATGCATCACTTTCTTTCCTCTTTTTCTTTTTTGACGATGTGACTTCTTTTATGAGGTTTTCCGTTTCTCTGACATTTAAATTCTTGTCCACTATTTTCTTAGCTATCATGTTTTGCTTCTCAGCATCCTGCAAGGCTAATATGACTTTTGCATGTCCCGTCGTTATTTTGCCTTCCATCAACATATTTTGAACTTCCTCATCTAAGTTTAGGAGTCTTATGCTATTAGCGATGGATGACCTGCTTTTCCCAACCCTTTTTGATATTTCCTCCTGTGTAAGATTAAACTGTTCCATCAGCGATTTATACGCCTTTGCTTCATCAATTGGATTTAAGTCTTCCCTCTGCAGATTTTCTATGAGAGCTATTTCCATCACTTTTTGATCATCAAAATCTTTCACTATAGCAGGTACTTCTTTAAGTCCTGCTAATTTTGCTGCCCTCCACCTTCTCTCACCAGCCACAATTTGATATCCAAAATCGTTCTTTCTGACTATTATGGGCTGTATAATCCCGTGCTCTTTTATGGAATCAGATAGCTCTTTTAATGACTCATCATCGAAATGTTTCCTTGGCTGAAATTGGTTTGGCTCAATATCTGAAATTTTGATGTTTTCGACGCCTTTTACGCTTTCCTCATCTATATCCGGTATAAGAGCTTGTAAACCTCTACCAAGCCCTCTTTTGTTATTCACCTACCTCACCATTCCTTTCAATTAATTCTTTCGCCAACTCCTCATACGCTTCAGCACCTTTTGAATGTGGATCATAAAGAGAAATAGGCTTTCCAAAACTTGGCGCTTCACCTAACCTTATATTCCTTGGTATTATGGTTCCGTAAACTTTTCCCTTAAAATACTTTTTTACTTCGTCAACAACTTGAATCGATAAGTTTGTCCTAGCATTGAACATGGTCAAAACCACACCTTCGATTTCTAAACTGTGGTTGATGTTTTTCTTTATCAAATTTATAGTATTCATTAATTGTGTTAAACCTTCCAATGCATAGTATTCACATTGTATAGGAACCAAAACAGAATCTGCCGCCGTCAATGCATTTATTGTCAAAAGTCCCAAAGATGGAGGACAATCTATTAAAATATAGTCAAAATCTTTTTTAATGTCACTTATAGAATTTTTAAGCCTAAATTCCCTTGACAGCATCGGCACAAGCTCTATCTCTGCACCTGCCAATTGTATGCTGGAAGGCACAATGGTAATTCCGCTCATATCTTCTAACTTTATGTAAGCTTCTTTTATGTCTTTTCCTTCAATTAAAATGTTATACGTAGTTAAATTAATTGATGAACTATCTATTCCAAATCCGCTGGTCATGTTGCTCTGTGGATCCATATCAACGCACAGCACCTTCTTGCCAGTAGCAGATAAAGAATAACCCAGATTTATAGTAGTTGTAGTCTTGCCGACACCACCTTTTTGATTTGCCACAGCTATTACTTTGCCCAATTTATCACCCCGCAATTTTATCATATTTTTATTATAGCATTGTTCCATGTGGAACAAAAGTTAAATAATAACACGGGGTGATTAAAAAGTTACTTTTTTGGAATCCTTATTTTAAATTCAATATAATCATCTTCATTAAGCTCAGTGTATTCAGCATCTACACCTGAATTTTTCATTATTGAAATAGCTTGCTTTATTGTATTTACAAAAATTCTTATGTCTTTGTAAAATTTCATCATCTTCTTTTTTTCTTGCTTTTTGTCTTCATCCATCGTTATCTTATTTATCATGTCTTGCACAATTTTTTCTGTTTCTTTAACATTGCACTTCTTCTTTATGATTATGTCGATGGCTTTATTCTGCATCTCCTCATCTGGAAGCCTTAAAAGAGCTCTTGCATGCCGCTCAGTCAAATTGTGTTCTATCAATTTCGCCTTTATATTATCGCTAAGCTTTAGAAGCCTTAACTTATTAGCAATGGTAGACTGGCTTTTTCCCAGCATAATAGCCAGTTTTTCCTGTGTAAGATTGTGGTCGTTTATTAAATTGTAGTACCCTTCAGCTTCTTCTAAAAAATTCAGGTCTTTTCTTTGCAAGTTTTCTATTAAAGCGATTACTGCAGAATCTTCATCGTATGCTTCAAACACTATAGCAGGAATTGTCGTAAGACCTGCCAGTTTTGATGCTCTTAACCGTCTTTCACCAGATATAAGCTCATATGAATTGCCATTTACGACTCTCACACTTATTGGCTGTATTACGCCATAAGCTTTTATGGAATCGCAAAGCTCTTGCAAATTAGCAGTGTCAAAGATTTTGCGAGGCTGATATGGATTTGGTCTAATAAGATCTATCGGCAAGTATTTGATTTCCTGCTGTTTTATCGACACCATAAAAAACACCTCTTCGTAAAACAATAGATTATATTATATATATTCTACAATAATATCAAAATTCCTCCTATAATTCCATTATTATCCTTAATATTTTTATCAATTTTCATCTGTATATTTCAGGCAGTCTTATGTTTTGATACTGAATACTTCCATCCATGATCATCTTCTTAAGTCCTTCAGGATATATGTCTAGACGACAAAATTCAGAAACGTCAATCCATCTAACATCTTTTATAACCTGATGGTCCTCTGGCATATCAGGATCAGAGCCTAATTTCAAATCACCACCTACGACTCTACACTTGAAGTATGTAGCATAGTAAATAAGGTATTCTTCAAGATAACACACACTATCAGCCACAACGTCGTACCCTGTTTCTTCCTTGCACTCTCTCACCAAAGCCTCTACAAGCGACTCATTTTCCTCCACACGTCCCCCTGGAAAAACCCAGCCAATCTCATCATCCACCTGGTGCTTCACAAGAAGGACTTTATCGTCTTTAATGATAACACCTCTTGAAACTAACAAACAAGCTCTAAAATCACTCATAAATTATTACCCTTTCATTAAAGTGGTGATTTTTCAATTAATTTTGGCTTTCTCGGATACTTACTATCAGTAGCATCCAACTTTTTAATCAGGACAAGCTTATGTACAATGTCAGTGTAAGGCAATGTAACATCAAAGACATTTTCTACTTTACACATTAAAGCATTTAAGGCATTTTGCGATACAGCTATTTCTTCATCTACATTAGAACCTTTATATGCTATCAAATATCCGTCGACCTTAGTAAAAGGTATACAGTACTCTATTAGCACATTTAGCTGTGCAACAGCCCTTGATAATGAAATGTCGTATTTCTCCCGCAAACCGCTATCTTTACCTAAGTCTTCTGCTCTTCCGTGTATAATTTCTACATCTTTTAAATTAAGATAGCTCACCAATTCATCTAAAAACACTGTTCTCTTCTTTAGCGAATCAACTATAGTAAGCTTCAAAGATGGATAAAGAATTTTGAGAGGCACTGATGGAAAACCAGCGCCTGCACCTACGTCGATTATCTTTTCATCGCCCTTTATTATTTTAAACTTTGATGCAGTTAAGCTGTCTAAAAAATGCTTAATGATAATTTCCCTCTCTTCTGTAATCGCCGTTAAATTTATTTTCTTATTCCATTCTAAAAGAAGCTCACTGTACTTTAAGAATTGTTCCACATGGAACATATTAAGTTCTACTCCTAAATCATTAGCACCGTTTATAAGCATATCAATATATTCTCTATTCATATACCTATCTCCTTGACTGCAAATAAATTAGGATAACAGATATATCTGCTGGCGAAACACCAGAAATCCTCGATGCTTGACCGACAGATGTAGGCATGATGCTTTTTAATTTTTGCCTAGCCTCAATGCTTATCC
>JASBVU010000125.1 GCA_029960905.1 Thermoanaerobacterium sp. | reverse complement strand
GTTATATTGGCGAAAATGTGGATGAGGCTACGTACGAATGGCTAAAAAAGGTAGTGTCACTTTTTAAAGATGGTTTACACTATGTGGCTGAATTGAAAGACAAGGCAAAGATGTTCTTCGTTGATGATTTGGAATACAACAGCGAAATTAAAGACATTTTGTTGTCAAGTGATGCTAAAAATGTGCTGACGGGCTTTAAAGAAGAAATCGAGAATATGGATGAAATTACAGAAGATGGTATAAAAGAACTGCTAAAAATGTTGCAAAAGAAGATAGGAGTCAAGGGAAAAGCGTTTTTCATGCCTATAAGATTTGCATTAACTGGGCAAGACCATGGGCCTGAACTCGTAATGATAATTCCTCTTTTAGGCAAACAGAAGATATTGCAAAGGATAAATAAAGCCTTAAAATCAATATCGTAAATGTGATGATTGGGAGAGTAGCATAATAGATTCCAAAAGAGAGGAGCTGTCGTGGGCTGAAAGCAGCTTCTGGATATATTGTGTGAAGTGCACCCATGAGCAATGCGCATTGTCGCACGGGTATCCGTTATAAATACAAGTGGAGTTTACTCAATCAGAGTGGAACCGCGAGCCCCCCTCGTCTCTGGATGATGGGGGATTTTTTTATCTATTATTATTGAAAAGGGGATTGGTTATCATGTTTAAAACATTAAAGGAGGACATTAAAGTAGTGTTTGAGAGGGATCCCGCTGCAAAAAGCGTATTAGAAGTGGTTTTATGCTATCCGGGATTCCATGCTATAATATTGCATAGAATTGCACACTACTTATACAATAAAAAGCTGTTACTGCTATCAAGGCTTATTTCACAATTTAGCAGGTTTTTAACGGGAATAGAAATACACCCAGGTGCTAAAATAGGCAAAGGATTTTTTATAGATCACGGAATGGGCGTGGTAATAGGGGAAACGACAGAAATAGGAGATAACGTGACGCTGTACCAAGGAGTTACATTAGGTGGTACTGGAAAAGATAAGGGTAAGAGACATCCTACAATAGGCAATAACGTAGTTGTTGGAAGCGGTGCAAAAGTCTTAGGGCCCATAAAAATAGGTGATAATACGAAGATAGGTGCAGGTGCTGTTGTACTGCATGACGTTCCACCTAATTGCACCGTTGTCGGTGTTCCTGGACATTGTGTGAAAAAAGACAATGTGAGGGTAAACTCAGCATCCAAAATAAATGTGGACTTAGAACATGGAAAACTACCTGATCCCATTGAGGATGAGCTAAGAAGGTTAAAAGCCAGAATCAGAAGATTAGAAACATATATAAACAATGTGGAGGATGATAGAGATGAAGATTTATAATACGCTTACCAGAAAAAAAGAGGAATTCGTGCCACTAAATGATAATGTGGTAAATATGTATGTGTGTGGACCTACGGTGTACAATTTTATCCATATAGGCAATGCGAGAGCGTTTATCGTCTTTGATACTGTCAGAAGATATCTCGAATATAAGGGATATAAAGTAAATTATGTACAGAATTTTACAGATATAGACGATAAACTCATAAAAAGATCCCATGAAGAAAACACCACTGTGAAAGAATTAGCTGACAGGTACATTGAAGAGTATTTCAAGGATGCTGACAGCTTGGGAATAAAAAGAGCCACATTTCATCCAAGGGCTACAGAAAACATCGAAGAAATAATCAATTTTGTGAAAAAGCTCATTGATAAAGGGTTTGCCTACGAAAAAAACGGGAATGTGTACTACGATACGACGAAATTCAAAGATTATGGGAAGCTTTCACACAAAAATATAGATGAGTTAAAGGCTGGAGCCAGAATAGAGGTAAATGAAGACAAGAAAAATCCCACAGATTTCGTCCTTTGGAAAGCTGCGAAAGAGGGAGAACCATACTGGGACAGCCCATGGGGCAAAGGCAGACCAGGATGGCATATTGAGTGCTCAACAATGTCGACAAAGTATTTAGGCAAAACTCTCGATATACATGCAGGCGGACCTGATCTTATATTTCCGCATCATGAAAATGAGATTGCCCAGAGTGAAGCTGCAAATGATGCAGAGTTTGCAAAGTATTGGATGCATATAGGATACTTAAACATCAATAATGAAAAGATGTCTAAGTCAAAAAATAATTTTTTTACCGTAAGAGATGTGATAAATCAATATGATCCTGAGGTTTTGAGATTTTTCATGTTGATGTCTCATTACAGAAATCCAATCAATTATAGTCAAGACCTTATAGAGCAAGCAAAGGGCGGCTTCTTAAGATTAAGCAACACTGCTTATAACTTAAGACATCTTTTAGATGTGGCAGAAGATAGGCAATTAAGCGATGAAGAAAAGGCGTACAAAGAGAAATATGAAGAGTACAAAAGAAAGTTTGAAGAAGCGATGGATGACGATTTTAATACTGCTGACGCTATATCGGTTATCTTTGAGATGGTTAGGGATATTAATTCAAATATAGATGGAAATTCTCCAAAAGAATTGATAAAATATATATTGGATGTTTTCTTGAATTTATCTTCTGTTCTTGGCATAACTTATAAAAAGAAAGAGCTATTAGATGATGAGATCAAAGAATTGATAAAAAAGCGGCAGGAAGCTAGAAAGGCAAAAAATTGGGCAGAGGCTGATAGAATTAGAGATGAGTTAAAAAAACAAGGGATAGTATTGGAAGATACACCTAACGGAGTAAGGTGGAAGAGAGTTTGATGAATCTTTTTACAAAGGATGGTAAGGTTCTTACAAAAAAAGATGTCATGAATTTATCGCCGCTTATTATGGCCTTTATCGGCGATAGCGTTTATGATTTGTTTATAAGGACGAATATTTCAGTAAAGGGGAATAGGCCCATAAACAAAATTCACAGAGAATGTGTTAATTACGTAAAGGCGTCATCACAGTCTGAGATTTTAAAAAATCTTTATGATATATTTGATGAAGAGGAAAAGGATATAATAAGAAGAGGAAGGAATGTAAAAAGCGCTACTATTCCAAAACACGCCGGTATCGAAGAATACCGGCTGGCTACTGCTTTTGAAGCCTTACTGGGCTATTTGTATCTTTTAGGAAGATATGATAGACTTGATGAAATACTAAATTACGCATTAAACTATAATATAAATGAGGGTTAATTATGAAAGAAAATGAAAATATAATATACGGAAAGAATCCTGTATTAGAAGCGATTAACAGTGGTCGAGAGATTGAAAAAATATATGTTTCAAAAAATGCCAAGGGAAATATTTCTAAGATTATAAAGGCTGCGAGGGATAAAAATATAATCGTATCAACTGCAGACAATGTGACATTAGACAAGATGTCTGGAAATGGCAACCATCAAGGTATAGTCGCATTATGTTCCCTTTACAAATATTGTGACGTTGAAGATATACTTGAGTATGCCAATGAAAAAGGCGAAAAGCCTTTTATCCTGTTATTGGACGGAATCACAGATACACATAACTTTGGAGCCATAATAAGGACTGCAGAAGCTTTTTCAGCGCACGGCATTGTTATTCCAAAGAGAAGATCTGCTGTGGTAAATAGTACGGTTGTAAAGACATCAGCAGGTGCAACTGAGTACATGAAGATTGCAAAGGTCTCAAACATAAACAATGCGATAAATAACCTAAAGAAGCATGGTGTCTGGATTGTAGGTAGCAGCGTTGATGCAGAAGAGGATTTTAGCAATGTGGATTATGACGAACCGATAGCCATAGTCATTGGCAGTGAAGGTGAGGGAATATCTGATCTTGTAAAAAAGAACTGTGATTATCTTGTGAAGATACCAATGATGGGCAATATGAATTCGTTAAATGCATCGGTTGCGGCATCTATTTTTATGTACGAAGTTGTACGACAGAGGATGGGTAAGGCGTGATTTGATGTATATGGTGATTGATGGATATAACGTAATAAACAATTGGCAGGATTTAAAATCTGAGGCTAGAAATAACCTTGAAGATGCCAGACAAAAGTTGATAGACATACTTCAAAATTTCAGAGGATATACGGGATTTAATATAATACTTGTCTTTGATGCGATGTATGCTAAAGGGAAACAGCAAAACAAGGAATATCACAATGGAATCGAAGTTGTATATACGAAGGAAGGTGAGTCTGCTGATAGCTATATTGAAGGATTAATAAAGGAAATAGTCAAAAAAGATAAAGTCGTTGTTGTGACTTCTGATTGGATATTACAACAAGTCGTATTAGGTCAAGGTGCAATAAGGATGTCATCAAGGGAATTATACGAAGAATTGAATAATTATTTAGAAGATAAAAAGAAATTTTATACTAAAGATGATAAGAAAGACAGCATCGAATCAAGACTTTCAGAAGAAATTATAGAGAGGCTTAAAAAAATGGCTGAGTAATAAAAATATTCTTTTATTACAATCTTGACTACAATCTTTATTAAAAGTATAATTATTTATGTGAACTTGGCCTATAAGCGGAGGCGATTTTTGTGAAATCGGGGGCACAAATAGATCTATACAATGTTTTTTCGTCAATGGATGAAGGTGATGTTGTAGAAGAGGCTCAGAGAGGCAATGAAGCAGCACTGGAATTCATCATTGACAAGTACTATTCTTTTGTCAAGGCAAAGGCTCGTTCCTACTTTTTGGTCGGTGCGGATAAGGAAGATATAGTGCAGGAAGGTATGATCGGGTTATACAAAGCTATTCGCGATTTTAAAAGCGATAAACTGTCATCGTTTAAAGCTTTTGCTGAATTGTGCATAACAAGACAGATGATAACTGCCATCAAAACTGCCACTAGGCAAAAACATATTCCTCTTAATTCTTATGTTTCTTTAAACAAACCGATATTTGAGGAAGAGTCAGATAGAACATTGATGGACGTAGTGTCCAGCGAATGCATATCTGATCCTGAAGAGTTAATAATAAACCGAGAGGAATACGTTAACATTGAAAATAAGATCGGTGAGATGCTGAGCGACCTTGAGTGGGAAGTGCTTATATCCTACCTTGATGGCAAATCATATCAGGAAATTGCTGTTGAGCTTAGAAGACATGTAAAATCAATAGATAATGCCCTCCAAAGAGTAAAAAGAAAACTTGAAAGATATCTTGAGATGAGAAACAGTTAACTATTGACAATTTAAAGCTTTTATAGTAAAATTTAAAATCGATGCAAAATATGATTGCCCACGTAGCTCAGTCGGCAGAGCGTCGCCTTGGTAAGGCGGAGGTCACCGGTTCAATCCCGGTCGTGGGCTCCAGTTTTAAAGAAAAAGAAAAAATTATGCTTTTAGGATTGAAGTCTAGTCGGAGAATAATAATGTGTGAAGTTGTAAAATTATGAGATTTTGATATAATATTAGAATAGACAGGCCCGATAAGCTAGTCTATTATATTTTTACATATCAAGGAGGATAAAAATGGCAAAGCAAAAGTACGAGAGGACAAAACCCCACGTAAACATAGGGACCATAGGTCACGTAGACCACGGCAAGACCACCCTGACAGCAGCCATCACGAAGGTGCTTTCCAACAGCGGGCTTTCGGAATATGTGCCCTTTGACCAGATAGACAAAGCGCCGGAAGAGAGGGAGAGGGGCATCACCATAGCCACGGCCCACGTAGAATACCAGACCGAAAAGAGGCACTACGCCCACGTAGACTGTCCGGGCCATGCGGACTACGTAAAGAACATGATAACCGGAGCCGCCCAGATGGACGGAGCGATACTGGTAGTATCGGCAGCCGACGGCCCCATGCCCCAGACGAGGGAACACATACTGCTGGCCAGGCAGGTAGGGGTGCCCTACATCGTAGTATTTTTAAACAAGATAGACATGGTGGACGACCCGGAACTTCTGGAACTGGTAGAGATGGAAGTGAGGGAACTGCTGTCATCCTATGAATTTCCGGGGGACGACATACCCATCGTGCCCGGTTCGGCCCTGAAAGCCCTGGAGTGCTGATGCGGCAAGAGAGAATGCCAGTGGTGCGGCGCCTCTATCTCGTCCGCTTCACGCCGGAGCTTGCGGCGATGGCCCCGG
>JASBVU010000124.1 GCA_029960905.1 Thermoanaerobacterium sp. | reverse complement strand
TGAGACTTGCAGTTGCTTCATCATCACCTATTGAAGTAATAAAACTTGTGGTAAAAAGACTCAAGCTTGAAAGCTATTTTGACGAACTTGTATCAGGTGATTTTGTAAAAAGAAGTAAGCCACATCCGGATATTTTTCTTTATGCTGCTGAAAAATTGCTTGTTGAACCTGAAAGGTGCCTTGTAATAGAGGACTCAAATAAAGGTGTTTTGGCTGCAAAAAGTGCTGGCATGAAAGTAGTAGGATTTATAAATCCTAATTCAGGCAATCAAGATATAAATATGGCGGATATGGTTATACGTTCATTCTCTGAATTGAACTACGAAAAATTGCAAAATATATAAAGTTATGACATATATTTGGAGGATTTTTAAGATTTGTGTAGAAATATATATTTGTTGTGTATTGTTGAAACTTTGAAAGGAATTGATATAATGGAGCAGTACGATGTTTTTCTTATAAATCCTCCATCATCAAATATGAAAGATAAATACGAACATTTGGGACTTGCATATATAGCAGCTTTTCTTAGAAAAGAGCACATCAGTGTAAAGATAGTAGATATGCCACTTTATGATTTATTTCCAGATGATGTTATCTGCGATATAAAACAGAACAAGCCAAAATTGATAGGTGTAAGCATACCTTTTCAGGATGGGGCAATTGAAGCTCTAAGTTTTATAAAAAGAATAAAGGAGACGGGTTATAAAGGGCATTTATCTATAGGTGGTATATACCCTACTTTTTCTTATGATGAGATATTGATGGAGTGCCCTCAGATTGACACAGTTGTTTTAGGTGAAGGAGAAATCACTTTTACAGAGCTTGCAAAAAAGATATTAAAAGATGAAGAATGGAAAGACATTTCAGGCATAGTTTATAAGGACGGCGATACTTTAAGGATAAATGACAAAAGACCTCTCATAGATGACCTTGACAGTATGCCATATCCTGAAAGAGATACGCTTCCGATAGTAATTTTGAAGTCAGGCTTTGCCTCTATACTTACATCGAGAGGATGCTATGGAAGATGCAGCTTTTGCAGTGTTGGACCATTTTTTTCTCAGTTTGGTCAAAAGTATAGACAAAGAAGCGTAGAAAATGTCATTGGCGAGATAAAAATACTATATGAAAAATACAATGTGAGAAATTTATTTTTCAACGATGCTGAGTTTGTAGGCGGTAAAGGTAAAAGTTATGAAAGGGCATATAGATTAGCTGAGGAAATCATACGAAGTGGCATGAATATCAATTTTAGCATACAATGCAGAGTAAACGATGTAGATAAAGAACTTTTTACTATTCTAAAAAAGGCTGGGCTAAAAAGGGTATTTTTAGGTGTCGAATCAGGATCACAAACGGTACTTGACCGTTTTAAAAAAGACGTAAAAGTTGAGGACAATATAAATGCTTTAAAGATTTTAAATGATTTAGATCTTTATATATCGATGGGATTTATCATGTTCGATCCACATATAAATTTTAAAGAGCTTAGCGAAAACATTTCTTTTATAAATAATGCAGTGAAATTGATAGGCAAGGAAAAGCTTGACTATTACCCTATAAGTAGACTTTTGCCATTAGCAGGTACAGAAGTTGAAAGAGATATGAAAGAAAAAGGGTTGTATAAAGGAAATTCTTTAAACTACAATTATGACTTTGATGATAAAGTCATGGGATTGATTTACAATTTATCCTGTGGTGTGTACAATTTGGCTAATAATTTAAAATGGAGAAATAGAGAAAGCGATAGCAATACGAAATGGATAAAAAGATAAGCCGTAAGTGGCTTATCTTAATCATATATTGTGTTTCTTTCATATCTATAACCTGTATAATCGATATGATTTGCTACTTTAGCTTTTTTAGGCAGTTTGACGTCTTTTAATACTTCTTCTTTAAATTTTTTAAATCCTTCCCTATCGACAATATAGCCAACATGCTCTTTATCTAAGGTTTTGTCGATGTATTTATCAATAAAGTCGTACATGTTTTTTATTATTTTTAGTACGGATTCTTCGTCTGCCCACTCGATAAATGTCTGCGCCAGTCTTGGGTTTTTCTTGCCTGTTCTACCCATTATGACGATTCTATAATACTTTTCGCCCCTTGTCCATGCAGAAGTTGGACACTTCAATATGCATTCACCGCAACTAATGCATCTATTAGGATCCCTTACGACTTTGAAGTTTTCGAAAGTAAGGGCACCAGTTACTCTTCTTTTGCAATTCTTTACACACGCTTGACAGCCAATACATCTTGATGGATCATAAATTGGCTCAACTTGACCTATGATGCCTATGTCCTGCATGTGAGCTTTTATGCAGTCATTTGGGCAACCTGTGACTGCGATTTTTACGTGATAGTCATTAGGGTATATTAGCTTTTCTATTTTTAACGCAAGTGCTGTTGTATCGTAGTTGGCAAATGGGCATACGCGATTACCAATGCAAGCTGATACGTTTCTCGTACCTGCGGCCGGGTATCCCCCTTCTTCATCTTCTATTTGGACGCCTTCATCTTTAAGTCCTCTTATAATAGGAGATATAAGCTCATTTATCTCGTCAATTTTCTCCATAGATATTCCTGGTATTTCAAAACCTTGACGTGTAGTAATGTGAACAGTCCCGTTGCCGTACTTTTCAGCTACTTCTTTTATTATATCGAAGTACTTTATATTGAGATGTCCACCGGGGACCCTTATTCTCAGCGCTGTTATGCCACGTTGTTTTGTCACTCTATATGCATTTTTCTTTAAAAGTTTTGTATCAATATCGAGAATCATTATTTCACCCCTTTAATCGAGAAGTTGTTTGGATTTTGTGTAGTTGAATACAGGACCTTCAAGACAAACGTAAGTTTCGTTTATTTTACAGTGACCGCATTTTCCTATGCTACATGACATTTTTCTTTCGAATGATACCCAGATATTTTTCTCTGGTATACCGCGCTTTAAAAATTCAAGGCATGTAAATTTCATCATCATAGGCGGACCTACGACAATTACGATCGTATCGTCGGGGTTTTCGATTTTTAAATCTGGTATAAATTTTGTGATTAAACCTGTATTTCCTGTCCATGTTTCATCGCCATTATCAACGGTCAATAAAACATCGAATTTTTCCTTCCATTTTTTTATTTCATCTTCAAAAAGTATGTCTTTTGGAGATTTAAAACCCACCAAAATATTGAGGTTTTTTATCTCTTTAGGATTTCTGTTATACCTGTTTATTATGCTTTTGACTGGTGCAAGCCCTGTACCGCCAGCGGCGATCACCACATTTTTATTTTTAAAGTCTTCAACAGGGAATCCGTGACCATATGGCCCTCTTATAAACAAGAAATCTCCCGGTTTTAATTCATGTATAGCATCTGTTACAGTGCCTACTTTTCTTATGGTTAGTTCAATGTATTCATCAGTGTAATCGCTTATTGATATTGGGGCTTCACCGATTTTAGGTATAGATACTTGTAAAAACTGTCCATGTTGTGGCAAAATATCGGATTTTAGCCTAAATGTATAATCGATATCTGTTTGAGGAATTATTGAAACAATTTCTGCTTTTCTTGGCATGTACACATTTGTCATTTTGATTCCCCCCTATCGACTGCATCAGTGACTTTTGATACAATTTTTATAAATGAAATGTACTCTGGGCATACATCGTCACATCTTCCGCATCCAACGCACATTGTTGTGCCAAAGCGTTTTTTGTAGTCGTATATCTTGTGCATCACTTTAAATCTCATTCTCTCACCGTATTTTTGCCTGTAGCTGTGACCTCCTGCCACATCAGTAAATCCATCCACCATGCAGCTTGCCCATACCCGCCTTCTCTCTCCGCATTTAGGATTATCTTTGTAAAATATGTCTTGCATTGAGAAGCAACTGCATGTAGGGCATGATACAGTACATCTTCCGCAAGCTATGCATCTTTTCGTGTATTCGTCCCATAATTCATGATTAAAAACATACTCTAGATTTTGAGATATTTTGTCTATATCAGGCAGTTTCACCTCAATTTCATTTTTTTCTATAAATTCTGGAGTAAATTCTACCTCTTTGCCTGAAAAAGCATAGCTAAATTCGTCATTTTTTACATCGCATGTTATTTTGTCATTGTCAAATCGGAAAAAGACATCATAATCTAAAAACTTGTTAGAACCTGTTGACACACAGAAACAAGTAGAAAAGCCTTTTGTGCACTCTATGACAAAGAACTTGACTTTATCTCGCAGTCTTTTGTAGTAATTATCTTCGTAAGGACCATTTTTTAAAAAAATATTATCTAACTTTAGATATGAATTAGCATCACAAGGTCTTAAAAAAACGATGATTCCTTTATCGTCAATTTCAGGTTCTTTGTATTCATCTTCTGTAAAATAAAATAGGGTTTGTGTTATAGGGTAAATCACCTCTTTTGGGGAATACCTTGATTTTTCGCTTAATTCTATGTCTTTATATGAAGAGATTTCTCCGTATGTCACAAGATCAGTATCAGAAAATGAACCTTTTCCTTTTAACCTTACAGGAGCAAATATTTTGTACTTTTTGCTTAATATTTTCAGGGCATTATCGAAACTTTTTACATCTAATTCAATACCCATCATATCACCTCGTATTACTGTTTTCATATCTAATGGTTATTTATTTAACAAAATTCTATCATAAAATCGAAAATTTTTATGTGATATATCTCACAAATAATATAAAAACTCCCTCAAAAGAGGGAGTACATTAATTGTATATTTGTTTTGAAGTGCAATTGCTGTAATTATGATAGTGGTCTTTATCGTAAGATGTTCTGCCATCCATCTTGTGAACGTGGCCATCTTTAGTCCTTATAGCAGGTCCTGTGTATCCATTCACATAGTGTTTATGATTTTTGGCTATAGACGTATACCCAGAGTAATAGTGTATATGGCTTGTGCCATATGGTATAGCATAACTAGTGCATCCTTTGTAATTGTGGTTGTGCTCTAATACTGTACTTGTAGTGCCAAAATAATCGTGGTAGTGTTTATCTCCATCTGACATAATATATACCTCCAAAATATATTATTTGTATTTTATATTATATGTTTGATGTTGATATAGTGATAATATATAAAGATAAATGAAATGATTAAAAAATGCTTTTTCGTTCCTTAAAATGATATTTTCGTTCCTGAATTGACAATATTCAAATGAAATCTAGTATAATGAAGTTAAGAAAAAATTAATAGCTTGCTCAATAGATATAGCTTATAAAAAAATAAGTGCATAATTTACTTAATGGATTTACCGGTAAATTCCTACAATAACTTTAAAGTTTCAAAAGCGAATTTTGTGGCTAATGCTTAAGATTTTTATTCTTTATTTGATAAAGGTACAAGTTTTAAAAAATGTACCCAAAAAATGTATAAATTAAAAGGATGGTGAAGAAAATGATACGCACTAGAATTTTGATGGCTTTAATAATAGTAGTGACATCATTGTTTATGACTTCTAATGTATATGCTTCTTATGATAGAATCAATGCGACGATTTATGCTGATACGTGGGCATTGGGACGAAATAGTAATTATCCAACAAATTGGAACTCTGATTGTGCTGATTTTGTTTCACAATGTCTTCATGAAGGTGGAGGACTTCCTTTTGATGATATACACGGTTGGTATATCTATAAAAATTTGACTGGCTTTTATTGGGGGAATGCTTGGTCTGTAGCAAAGGATCTTATGTCGTGGTTACTATATTATGAAGGTAATAATTATCAAGGGGCAACATATATTGGCAATTAGAGTTCAGATTATCAGCCAGATATAAATAATTTAATACAATTTGGAGATGTACTGATATATGATTGGGGTACAGGTGATGGATGGTCTCATGCAGCAATAGTAGCAGATTACGGACAAGATCCGAATTCGCCTCATTATGGAAATTTGCAGGATCAACATACAACTGATAGAAAATGGGCAATTTGGCATCTTCGACCTTATAATGATAATTGGGCAACAACTACTATAGCAGTAATAAGACCAAATTAAGGGAGGTGTAAATTGATGAATAAAAAGTTGGTAACTAAAGAAAGC
>JASBVU010000123.1 GCA_029960905.1 Thermoanaerobacterium sp. | reverse complement strand
GATTTAAGCGGTAACGATACACTTACATCCATTTACTACAATATGAGAAATGCAATATCAGGTACTGTAACAGCTTCTGACGGCACACAGATGACATTAAGCTCTATAGGGATAACTACTGGTCAATGGTATGAAGGCGGTAAGCTTTATATAGATGATACGAAGCTTAAAGATGCAATACAAAAAAATCCGCAGGAAGTAATGGATTTATTTACGAAAATTGATTCTGCCACGGAATTAAATGCTACACCTGGTTCAAGTCAAAACGATGGTATTGCTGCAAGGCTTTACTACATAGTCAATAACGGGATAAACTCTATAACACAAGAAGCTGGTGGGGGGCAGTATCAGCTATACGATAATAGCTTTTTGGGTCAGCAGATTAACGACATAAACCAGAGGATGTCAGACATGCAAGACCAGCTAAATACATTAGAGCAACAGTATTATGACCAGTTTACACAATTAGAGACGTACATGGCGCAGATGAATTCTCAGAGCCAATGGCTAAGTCAGCAGCTTAATGGATAGAGATTCTTTGCTTACACAGGAAGGGGAATTGATAAATGATTGATCCGTATATGGAGTACAAGCGAAATTCTGTCATGACGGCAAGTCCGGAAGAATTAGTCTTGATGCTCTACAATGGAATTATTCGCTTTGCAAATGAAGCGAAACAGGCTATAGATGATAAAAACATCGAAAAAGCTCATAATAGCATAACAAGAGCGCAAGATATAGTCTTAGAGCTTATGGCGACTCTTGACATGCAGTATGATATATCAAAAAATCTTTACAGCATCTACGATTTTATTTCCAGAAGGCTAATAGATGCCAATTTAAAAAAGGATAAAAAGCCATTAGATGAAGTGATATCTTTGATAACAGATCTCAGAGATACATGGGGAGAAGCAATGGGAAAAGTTCGAGCAAAAGTCTATTCTAAAGGTTGATATAGTATGGTGAGCGATGTAAAAAAATTGATAGAGTTAGCTGAAAAAAAATTAAATCATCTAAATGAAATGCTTCAACTGAATAATCAGTTAAATATAGCCATAAATTCGCAAAGGCTTGATGACATAAAGAACATATTGGAAAGAAAGCAAGACATCATAACAAGTATCGATGAGATAGACAGTGAATTTTTGCCTATGTACAATCTTTACAAAAAGGTAAACAGGATTGACAGCATTTTTAATACGCCGAATAATAGCGCAGAAAAAAGCGTATTAAAGGGAATACTGATAGATATAAAAGGCACATTAGAAAAAATAAAAGAAGTTGAAGATAAAAATTTAGAGGATATAAAAAGCGCTTTTAAAAATTTGGAAGAAAAAATAAACGACGTATCTAAAGGGAAAAAAGGATATATAGAGTATTTGAAGTATTACACGCCAGGCAGCTATTTTGTGGATAAGAAGCGCTAAAAGTATATGCAGTAATAATTATGCAATTTTTAAAATTTTAAAATTTATTGATAAAACTCCTAACCAGTGGTATAATATTACTGTATAGTTTAAGTGGCTATACAGTAAAAAATGTCAAAGTGAGGGGATTATTTATTATGTATCAAGACAAGACATTGGTCTGCAAAGACTGTGGGGCAGAGTTTGTGTGGACTGCCGGTGAACAAGAATTTTACGCTCAGAAAGGCTTTCAAAATGCGCCAGTAAGGTGCAAATCATGCAGAGATGCTAAAAAGCAGAGAAACAATCAGTTTAACTCCAGGAGAGGAAGAGTTGCTGGAGCAAATAAGTAATCCCCTTCACTTGTAAGAAGTAAAGAGGATTATTGAGGGCATTCCGAAAGGGATGCCCTTTAATCATTTTATTCATCTTTTCCATCAAAAAATTTTTTGATGAATTAAAAAATATATTGCAATATTATGCATGTGATAGTATAATTATTTAGTAAATTATCTGTTGTCGGGAGGAGAAAAAATTGAAAAAAAGGTTGATAATATCTTTAATTCTTATCACTATTATGTCTATCGCGCTAAGCGGTTGTTCGAAACAATCTACATTAAGCAGAGTGAAAAAATCAGGGGTTATCGTCATGGGTACCAGTGCTGATTTTCCACCATTTGAATTTCACAAAGTTGTCAACGGTAATGATACTATAATGGGCTTTGATGTGGATTTAGCTAATGCAATTGCCAAAAAGTTAGGTGTAAAACTTCAGATAAAAGATATGGACTTTACAGGACTTATTCCTGCTCTTCAAAGTGGCCAGATTGACATGGCTATTGCAGGTATGAATGCAACACCCGAGAGAAAGAAAAACGTCGATTTTTCTGATGAGTATTATAATTCTGAGCAGGTTTTAGTCGTGAAAGATTCCAGCAATATAAATAACTTAAATGACTTGAAAGGCAAGACAGTAGCTGTACAGCTTGGCACTACATCTGATGATGCAGCCAAGAAGATAAAGGGAATAGACATAAAAGAGCTAAATAGGTTAGGTGATGCATTTTTATCATTAGAAAACGGCAGGGTAGATGCTATATTGATGGAAAGCACAATTGCCGATGCATACTTAAAAGAGTATAAAGATATGAAGATGCTTCACATAAAAGAGATAAATGAAGCAGTACCAGGATATTCGGTTGCTGTCGCAAAAGGGAATCAGGATCTGGTAAACCAGATAAATAGCGTAATAAAAGAGCTTAAAGACAGCGGTGAATATGACAAGATGTTAAACAAATGGATGGGGAAATAAAGTCTCTTGAAAGGAGAATAAACAGTTAATGAATCTTGATTTTTCAAGTATGCCACAATACACTCAGCTTTTTATAAATGGACTCATAATGACTATAGAGCTTACTATCATATCTGTGGCAATAGGTGCTGTATTGGGATTAATTGTTGCTTTGATGAAAATGTCCAGCGTGAAGATATTAAGCTTTATTGGCTCGGCCTATGTGGAGATAATAAGAGGCACACCGCTTTTGGTGCAGATACTTATCATATACAATGGGTTACCGCAGTTTGGCATAAAGTTTCCGGGATTTGTAGTAGGAATAATAGCGCTTTCTATGAACAGTGCCGGCTATGTGGCGGAGATAATACGCTCTGGCATTCAAGCGGTAGATCCGGGACAGATGGAAGCCTCTCGCTCTTTAGGTATGTCTCACAGCATGGCAATGAGGTACGTCATAATTCCCCAGGCAATAAAAAATATCTTGCCAGCTTTAGGTAACGAATTTGTTGTAATGCTTAAAGAGTCGTCCATAGTATCTGTGATAGGCTTTGCAGATCTTACAAGGCAAGCAGAGATAGTATCCAGCGTGACATATAGGGCATTTGAGCCGCTTATCATTATAGCTTTTATATACTTTATAATGACACTAGTATTTTCAAGGCTTTTAAGCAAGTTCGAAAGGAGGTTAAGGACTGGTGATACGCGTTGATAACCTCCATAAAAAATTTAGCAATTTCGAAGTCTTAAAAGGTGTAAGCTTAGAGGTAAAAAAAGGCGAAGTTTTGGTAATAATCGGTCCAAGCGGTTCTGGCAAAAGCACCATTTTAAGGTGCATAAACCTTCTTGAAGAGCCAACGAAAGGTGACATATACGTTGAAGGGGAAAAAATCAACGATAAAAAGGCTGATATAAATAAGATACGCCAAAAAGTCGGCATGGTTTTTCAGCATTTTAATTTATTTCCTAATATGACTGCCATCGGCAATATAACATTGGCTCCTATCAAAGTGAAGAAGATGGACAAAAAAACTGCAGAAGATATTGCAATTAGACTATTAAAGAAAGTTGGGCTGGAGGACAAGAAAGATGCATATCCTGTAAAGCTATCTGGTGGTCAGAAGCAAAGGCTTGCCATTGCTAGAGCGCTGGCGATGCAGCCGGATGATGCTTTTCGATGTGCCCACATCCGCGCTGGACCCGGAGATGGTCAAGGAAGTCTTGAATGTCATGAAAGAACTGGCGAATGAAGGCATGACGATGGTAGTAGTGACTCATGAGATGGGTTTTGCAAAAGAAGTTGCAGATAGAGTTATTTTTGTAGATGACGGAGTGATAGTCGAAGAAGGTTCACCTGAAGAATTATTTAGCAATCCTAAAAGCCTGAGGACAAAAGAATTTTTCAGCAAAATATTGTAAATTTTACTGGGTGCAGAGGCACCCTTTTTTATTCATCTCCCATTATATTTTGCAAAATTCGCAAAATATAGTGGACCCATGCAGGAATATTAGATTTCATGTAGAATTATAATAATATAGACATAAAGAAAGGAGTTGTATTGTATGAGGATTACAGTAAGCGGTAGAAATGGCATGATGATAACAGATGGACTTAGAAATGCAGCAATAAGAAGTTTAAGCAAGATAGAAAAGTTTTTTGCAGATGACACAGAAGCACGTGTTGTCATGAACGTTCAGAAAAATAATCAGATTGCAGAGGTTACAATACCTTTTAGAGGGATGATATTTAGAGCTGAAGAGGTAAGCGACGATATGTACGCTTCAATAGATAACGTTGTTGATAAGCTTGAAAAGCAAATACTCAAGTACAAGACGAAACTGAAAAACAATTTTACACCTGAATCAATCAGATTTGATGTTCAACAGGATTACATAAAAAATGATGTGACAGATGATAAAGAGTTTGAAGTTGTAAAAACTAAGAGATTTGCTGTAAAACCTATGTCTGTGCAGGAAGCTATACTTCAAATGAACCTTTTAGGACATAATTTCTTTGTATTTACGAATTCCGAGACAGACGATTTTACAGTGGTATATAAGAGAAAAGACGGCAAATATGGCTTGATAGAGCCGACAATGTGAGACAAAAATTGGGGGTTATAAAAAACCCTCAATTTTTTTATGCAATAAAGAAGGAAAATAGAATTTTTTGTAGAATATTATTCCTGTATGTGTAAAAGTTGATTGAAAAAATGGAGTGTGAGCACGTTGGCTGAATTAACAAAAGAAGTTATCAATTCTATGGAAGAATTGATAAATAGGGTACAAAGTGTAATATCCAGTAGAGTTATAGCTGAAAACGGTCAGATTGCTGAAATTCACGTTTTAGCTGATACCTCAAGAAATGCGAAGCAAATTGCAAGAGATGTACAATCGGTGTTAATGGCGGAGTTTAAAGTAGATGTGAACTACAAGATAATTAGTGTTGCACAGGTGGAGACGAGTGGCAGATACTATAACGACGAAAGAATTGCGTTTACAAATTTAACGTTTGCCAACAATGGAGTGAACTTAGAAGCAACCGTTGTACTTACAAAAGGCTCTGAGATGTATGAAGGTGTATATAAAGGTGTGAATACGGAGAGAAATAAAAACAGGATAATCGTAAATGCTACACTTGAATGTGTATCCAAAATACTTCCTGAAGACCACAATCTCATTTTAGAAGATGTTGATATATATTCTTTTGCCAAAAAGCGTATAGCCATAGTCGCAGTGACACATGCAACACCTCAAGGCGAGGAGCTTCTTGTAGGCTCCAGCATCGTAAAAAAAGATGAAGGTGAAGCACTTGTGAAAGCGACCTTAGACGCTTTAAACAGGCGTGTCATTTCGACAGTTGATAATTAAATAGCTTATTTTTACCCAAACCTTTATTAAGCGTAGCGTTTCGCCTGAAGCTTGAGAAGCTTGAGAGCATCTTTGGTAAAGGAGGGTTTCAGGATGAAAAAAGCAACAATCATAAAAGTACTTCTTGCTTTATTGGCATTAGCACTTGCTGGAGGAGCAAACTTAGTTTGGGAATAGAGGTTTGGGTATATTTTTAGTTTAGGAGGTAAATATGTTTAACAAAAGAGTAAAAACATTTATAGCTATTATAGTTACAATCGGTATATCCATTATTATTTATTCGCTTTTTCATATAAATATAGATAAATTGATAGAAATATTATTTTTTGGTATATTAGCAGCTATTACTGAGTCATTGCCTATTTACATAAATAAGGATGTTACAGTTTCAGTTGGTTATGCTGTTGATTTAATGGGGTTATTTGTACTTGGATTTCCTAATGCAACAATAGTTGCTGTGATAGGTGTTATGTTTCATATGACGATTGACGAGAATAAAAATATAAGAACAAT
>JASBVU010000122.1 GCA_029960905.1 Thermoanaerobacterium sp. | reverse complement strand
TATTTGTATAAAAGGGTATTTACCAACTCCCTTTATGGGACTTGGAATGCGTCCTGTTCCAATATAATAGCCTGGGTTGTACTGGTTTTCTTCCCATTCTTTCAGGTCATTTAATTGTTTCTCAAATTCATTTTTTTTTATTTGGCTCATTGTCTTTCATAAATAACACCTCTTAATGGAGTGTATTGAAACATTCTAACTTTAGAATTATTATACAACTTTAACTTATTAATTCAATATGAAACCGGGTGACCAATGAATTTTATTTTTGTAGTCTATAATATCGTTAATTAGTTTTTTCCACAACGGATTTTTAATAGCATTTGAAGGAGTAAAATCAGCATTATTTTCTACGTTTCATGTACATGTTATAGACGAAGGTAATTTGGGAATCTTTTAATGGATTTAACGCTTGTTAAACATTACATATTTAAAAACATATATTATACAAAAATTTAGGAATTCCTCTTCAATTTCTGTATTTGGATAAAAATTATTTACAAAAGGATGTTTTTGATGGTATAATATTATTAGATAAAAGTTCGAGACTCGAACTAATTTTTTAAAGGCATTTGGTTCGGACTAAGAACTAATTAGGGAGGTGATAGATTGACGCAGTATAAAAAGGGCACTAATTATCTTATCAAAAATATAAACACGGCAAATGTTTTGGATGTTATTAAAAAAATGCAGCCAATTTCTCGCGTGAAAATCTCAAAAATCCTTAATATGAGCAAGTCGACAGTATCAGTAATAGTAGATGAATTAATAAAGGAAGGGCTTGTTACTGAAGAGGGATTTGGAAATACCACATCCGCAGGCAGAAAACCTATTGAGCTTACTTTTAATCCTAATGCGAAATTTTCAATAGGCATCGATATAGAATCGACAAATACAATTGGAGTGCTTACAAATTTGGAAGGAAAAATAATAAAAAAGATAAAAAGACCTACAGGAATAAAAGATGAAGCTTTCGTAAATACAGTTAAAATCATTAAAGAACTATTAGAATATCAAGAAGATATTGCAGGCATAGGGGTTGGAGCTCCTGGCATAACAAATATAGAAAAAGGAACAGTGTATGCGCCGGGGCTTTCGTGGGTTGACTTTAATCTCCTTCTTAAGTTAAAAGAAGTGTTTGACTATGACATATTTGTCGACAACAGCGTTAATTACGCAGCATTGGGTGAAAGATGGATCGGTTCATGCAAAGATGTCAACAATTTTGTTTTGGTAACGATAGGAAATGGCATTGGTTCTGGAATATACATTAACGGGAAATTGGTAAGAGGTCATAAATACTCAGCAGGAGAAGTTGGGTACATGGCTATAGGCAGAGATATTTTAGACAAAAAGTATTTCTACGAAGATTATGGGTACTTTGAAAGCAAAGCATCGCTTTTAGGACTTGTTTCGGCGTTAAAATATATGTCAAATGGAAAATTTAATACGATAGAAGATTTTGTTAATGGATATTTGGCAAAAGATGAGATTTGCATTAGGGCTTTTAGCGAATTTATAGAAAATTTAAGTATGGGTTTTGCTAACATCATAAGCATATTAAATCCAGAGCTTATAGTCATAGCAGGCGATGTGATAAACTTAGGCATTGACATATTAGAAAATCTGAAAAGGCTTGTTGAGAAAATGGTCCCGTTTGATGTAAAGATAATATATACAAAGCTAAACGAAGATGCTGCCGCAATAGGCGCATCTGCAGATGTTCTTTTAAAGACAAATTACTTAATACTAATATAAAATGAAAGGATGATTTTTGTGAAAGTAATAATAACAAATGACTACGATGAAATGAGTAAAACTGCAGCAGAAATCATAAAAGAACAAATAAATAAAAAGGCAAACTCCGTATTAGGTCTTGCTACTGGTTCTACTCCACTTGGGACTTATAGAGAGTTAATCAAGATGTACAAGAGTGGTCAGGTGGATTTTTCCTACGTCATAACTTTTAACCTTGATGAATATGTAGGACTGTCAGATGACCATCCTCAAAGCTATCACTACTTCATGTATGAAAATTTGTTCAATCATATTAATATAAAAAAGGAAAATATCCATATACCTAAAGGGATTTCCGATGATTTTGATAGAGACTGCAGGTTGTACGATGAGGAGATAGAAAAGTTTGGAGAAATTGATCTTCAATTGTTAGGTTTAGGTGTCAATGGGCACATTGGTTTTAATGAGCCTGATGACTATATAAATACAAAGACACATATAGTAGATTTGGCAGAAGAGACTATCAATGCAAATAAGAGATTTTTCAAAAGCATTGACGAAGTTCCGAGAAAAGCAGTAACAATGGGGCTGGGTACGATAATGAAATCAAAGAAAATTTTGTTATTGGCATCTGGCAAAAACAAAGCAAAAGCTATAAAAGAGACTTTAAACGGCTATCTTACGACAGATGTTCCCTCAACTGTTTTATCATTACATCCTGATGTCACAATTGTAATAGACAGTGATGCAGCATCTTTGATAGATTTAGAGAAAGCAAGAGAGAATGTCGATATCATTTCAAAGCTATAAACAATCGTTTATAGCTTTATTTGTTTTTAAAAATTCGATGTAGTATAATTAAAGTAAACGACCCCTCTATAGGGGGTAAGGGGGATTTAAGTGTCTTTATTTGCAGCGTTTTTAGGTGGTATTGTTTCATTTTTTTCACCATGCATTCTACCGCTAATACCTGTTTACGTAACGTATATTTTTGGTGGGAAAAAGAAAAATTTTTTCAATTTGTTTTTGTTTGTATTAGGCTTTAGCATCGTTTTTGTCCTCATGGGAGCTACAGCCAGTCAATTGGGGAAATTTTTTGTTTCATACAAAGTTCTATTTAGAAAAGCAAGTGGCATAATAATATTATTATTTGGACTTTACATGATGGGAATCATAAAGCCAGCTTTTCTGAGTAGAGAAGTGAAACTTAATATATCGAGTAAGAAGGAGGGATACTTTAGCAGTTTTATTTTCGGAATAGCATTTGCCTCTGGTTGGACACCGTGTGTTGGTCCCATACTTGCAACTATTCTTTTATATGCGGGTGAACAAAACACTGTGTATGTTGGGATTCTTCTGCTGTTTGCTTACTCATTGGGAATTGGAATTCCATTTATAATAACTGCTATACTAATTGATAGATTTAAAGCATTTTACAAAAAGATAAATTTTATTATGCCGTATATTGAAAAAATTAGCGGCTTATTTTTGACAATTTTCGGAATTTTAATGTATTTTAATCTCATTATAAGGTTTGAAAGTTACATTAATGTTTTGAGGTGATTTGAATGAAGAAAGTGGAATCAAAGAACAAGAATTCAAAGAGCAACAACAAAAATATGATATTGGCTGTTTCAATAATTTTAGTTTTGATATTAGGAATTTCAATTTATTTTTTGAACAATTATGTAGTTTCTAGACAAACCCAAAATCAAAATACGAATACCGCTATCAATAATGCTCAAGTAGGCACTGAAAAAGGCGATTTAGCACCAGATTTTACGCTAAAAGATGTAAATGGAAAAACAGTTACTCTATCGAAGTTAAAAGGAAAAAAAGTTATATTAAATTTTTGGGCCACAACGTGTCCATACTGCAAAATTGAAATGCCCGAATTAAACAAGTTTTATCAGAATAACAAAAATGATGCTGTCCTATTGGCGATAGACATTGGTGAGGATAAATCAACTGTGGAAAATTATCTTGCAGGAAAAGGATATAGCTTTGATGTCCTTTTAGACAGCGATGCGAAAGTAGCTATAGATTACAAAGTTCAATTTATACCGATGTCATTTTTCATTGACAAAGATGGTATAATAAGGTCTATAAGCAATGGTGCAATGACATACGATGAGGTAGATGAATATTTTAAGACAATATCTCAATAATTATTGACAATTTGTTAAAAAGGTGGTATATTTAATTTAGTGATAACCCATATACCGGGGGTATAGTATAAGGAGGGATAGTGATGAAACCTATTAACGTAACAGATATGAACTTTGATACTGAGGTGTATAATTCCGATAAGCCTGTTTTAGTCGACTTTTGGGCTGCATGGTGTGGACCTTGCAGAATGATGTCACCTGTATTGGAAGAATTTGCAGAGGAATATTCTGATAAAATAAAGGTTGTAAAGTTAAATGTTGACGAGAATCCTTTGATTGCATCACAATATAGGATAATGAGCATTCCTACATTAGGTGTTTTCCAAAATGGGCAATTAGTTGACAAAGTTATCGGATTTATGCCAAAAGAACAATTAGAATATAGACTTGCAAGATATATAGACGCACAAGTATAAGTTTGTGAAAGATCCATATCAAGAAAAGATACCATATTTCCATTATGGTATCTTTTTTTCATTTATTCTTCACAATTGTACGGTATAATATATGTGAGGTGTTTTGTGATGAAAATACTGGCAATAGATGATGAAGAGAAAATCTTGGAGGTTATAAAAGCGTATCTTGAGAAGGAAGGATACACCGTGTTGACTGAAACTAATGGTGCTAATGCTTTAAATACCTTTAAAAGTGCAAATCCTGATTTGGTTGTATTAGATTTAATGTTGCCTGGCATGTCTGGGGAAGAAATATGCAGTAAAATAAGAGCTGTATCAAAGGTGCCAATTTTAATGCTTACTGCTAAAGTAAGTGAGGATGATAAAGTATATGGTTTTACCATTGGTGCAGATGATTATCTAACAAAGCCATTTAGTCCTAGGGAGTTGGCAATGAGAGTAAAGGCTATACTTAGAAGGACAAAGGATGACTTGCCATTAAATGATATATTTACGTTTAATAATGGCGACCTTGTAATTGACACAAGATCATACGAAGTAAAAAAGAAAGGTAGGATTGTCAATTTAACGCCAAATGAGTACAAACTGCTAATAGTGATGGCACAAAATCCTAACAAAGTGTTTGCGAGAAGTGAACTTATTGAAAAGGCTTTTGGATATGACTTTGATGGTTTTGACAGGACTATAGATGCACATATAAAAAACTTGCGGCAAAAGATAGAAGATGATCCTAAAAATCCAACATACATAAAAACTGTGTATGGAGCAGGTTATAAATTTGGTGAAGAAAATGATTAAAAATAATATCAGAACTAAAACTGCTGTATCGTTTATATCTATTGCATTATTGTCAATAGTTGTATTCAGTATTACCATAAATATTTTAATAATAAATAATTTTGGAATATACATTAAGCAATCAGCGAATGCTGAGTTTGACAATATTGCATCGTTAATAGCTGAAACGTACAAAGAAGCTGGCAATTGGAACGAAACAAGCAGCAGAATTGCACATAGTTTAATGATGAGTGGGTATGGCATTGTAGTTAGGGATTTGAAAGGCAACCAAGTAATTAAGATAGCGTCAATGTTTTCGATGATGGGTTTGGCAGATAGCAGCAAAACATCAACTAAAACCCTCCCGATAGTTGTAGATGGCAAAAAGATCGCTTATGTTGACATAACGTATAGTGGTACAATGCCTATGAACAAGTTGGATTATAAATTTTTGTACGATGTGAATAAGTATATCGCATTGATAACAATTTTGACGATTGCATTGGTGTTGATAATCAGCATGTATGTTTCAAAATATCTTACAAAGCCTATTTTAAACATAGCCAAAGTAGCCAGTAAATTGGAAAGTGGAGATTACGATGTTAGAGTAGAAGAAATACCGAAAGAAGAGGAACTGCTTGCGTTAACTGCTGCCATAAATCATCTTGGTTCATCATTAAAAAATCAAGGAATGTTAAGAGCACAGATGACGCAAAACATTGCTCATGAATTGAGGACACCTTTATCAACTCTTAGAAGTCATTTAGAGGCTATAATTGACGGTGTCTGGGAGCCATCTAAAGAAAGGATTACAAGCCTTTATGAAGAAGTTGTAAGACTATCAAATCTCATAAATGATATTGAATTGTTGAATAAAATAGAAATTGACAATTTAAAGATAAATAAAGCAAGATTCAATTTATCGGAGTTGATTAAGAGTTTATTGATAAATTATGAAAGCATTTTTGTCAATAAAAATCAGCATTTAGAGAAAAATATTGAAGACGACATTTTTGTGATTGCAGACAAGGACAGAATAT
>JASBVU010000121.1 GCA_029960905.1 Thermoanaerobacterium sp. | reverse complement strand
CAAATAATCACCTGCTATTATGTCAGCTTCCTTATAGAATTTTTCATATTTTCGGCTGTCTATTGAAAGCTGCTTATCCCCTGTAGGATACAGCATCTCAAACGGCATTTTGACTATTATCGGAGCTATAATGGCTGCTAAGCCGTAAAGAAGCTTAAGCGAATGAAGTGGTATCGGCACACCTAAAGCAAATATCATATCGCCAAGCGTCAAATTCGCACCATATTCATGAAATGTCTGTGTCATTCCGAACCGGTCCATTGCACTTACTATGAGGACTTTCTTGCCTTTTATGTCTACTATGTTATTGTCATGTATGTATTTTATTACCCTCCTTTCAAGTGTATTCTTAAGGCCAGAACCGTCTACAATTGGTGATATTTTAGCAGCATTTTTAAGTGGAACCGCATCTTTTATGACATACCTTCTCTCCCCAGCGTAAAGATACAAGTCTATACCACCCATGCCGAATGCGTCAACTTTTCCATCAAGTTCTTTTATAAGCTCTATTGCTTTCTTCATATCTCCATCTGTGCCGATTCTTTCGATTATAAACTTTTCCCCTAATATCTCTGTCTCTACCCTGTTATTCCTTGTAGATGATCCTATGCTTACACTGACTACCCTTTTCACGAAATCATCTCCTTAAAGTATCTAAAATCTCAATTATGAGTTCAGGCTGTACAAAGACATCCTCTGTTATGGGAGAATGCCCTATATTGACGCAAATTACTTCTTTGTCAAATATGGCTTCCATCAAATTTGTCCTTTTGTCAGAGCCAAGAAATATAATCGTGTCGTAAGACTGAACCTTTGCGATTATGTCCATAACCATATTAAAAAGCTCTGCGCCTGTCATATTATCTGCGATTCCTAAGCGCTCCTTTTCAGATAAAAGCAAAATAAAGTCGATGCCATAGTCTTTTAGTAATTTTTCAATTTCTTCTTTATTCTTAATTGGAAATCCTATTACTGCAATGTTGCCTCCTTTTCTCACCTCACCTATGTTTTCCAATCTGGAAATGAAACTTCTGTCAACCTTAAATTTTGAAGCTGTCTCCTGCTGCGAAAAACCGTTAACTCTCATTTCGATCATTTTATCTATGATGTTGTGAAGTTTTTTAGTGTTTATGATCTTCTCGCCTATTTTTACAAAATCCATATTAACCATCCTTTATGTGCACAAATTGTGCTCATACTATTTATAATTCTACTACTTTCTGGCATATATTTCAAGATGGTTTTAAGGCAAATGAAGCATTACTTCATTTGCCCCATATTTTTTCTATAGGTTTCATAAGCATCTCAATTATCTTATTCGTCGCAGTAATTTTCACATCGAAAGCTACTAGTAAATTAAGAGTGTAGCCGATTGCGATAAGTATAAAAAACACTACGACTTCTTTTATCTTTTTTTTCTTTATAAGCCCAGGGACTTCCATAAATATTACTATCAAAAATATAAGCGTTACTCCCAATGCATTTAACATACATAACCCTCTCACTATCTTGGTTGAATTGGCTTTGAAGTAAGTCCAGACCTCTTCAATGTAGCCTTTACACTTACATTGACTTTTACATTTGGATAAATCTCATCCCATCTATCCTTCAATTTTCCCCACACTTTTGGGTACTTTTCTTGAAGCTTCTGTCCTAAGCCTACTGAATCGACTTTATATTTTTTCTGTATAGCATTTAATGCATCCAAAACCTCGCTTTTTACCTTTTGCTGCTGCAAATCTTCAAGGCTTCCTATCATCTTAAGATCCGTAAGGTTGTACATAGAATTCTGCTCAATCATGTTTGAGTCAAAATTGATCTTGACATCAAATGAAACATCTTCACCATTTACTTTTGGAGTGATAGAAGAATTAGCTTTTATTATTGTAAATGAAATGTGCGTCCTGTCTCCTTTTGGTCCCTTATCTAATACAAGAGACGTATTTTTAATAAGGTTATCCATCCACATTATGCCTTTTGTCTGCTCTTCTGTCAAAAGCCCTACCATTTTATCGTACTTAAAAGCTGCAGCACCAACAAACCTTGCATGTTGTGGCTTGCCATCTTTCTTTACAATCTCCAATCTCCCTACTATAGGCTGTACCTTTTCAGTCTCCAGCGTCTCTACGAAGTGGTTTATGTCACATACATACGCTGAAGACGTGTTTTTCTGATTTTGAATCATACCCAGAATTTCTTTGTACGGGTACTTTTCAACACTTTTAGACAATTTCATAAGATCATCAAGTGTCCCACCTGAAACGACGACTAAATACGATGTCCTTCTGAACTCAGGGTTTCTCGTAATGAAATCAAGCATGCTGTAAATGCCTGATCTTGCAAGGTTCTCCCCTATAAATATTATCTCATTGTGATGGAGGAAAAGCGTCCTGGAAAGCTCTGTATTGAAATTTGAAAATGCCTTAGCAAAGTCAACACCTCTTGAGCTGTACACCTCATACGGCTTTCCTGCAGCCGCACCTCCTCCGCCTCCTCCAGAGCTGGTGGCTAAATTTGCCGGCTTTAAAACTTGCACAGTGATATTGCACATTTTATCTTTGTCTATATCCATTCCTATTCCTTGTACAAACGCCAGCTCGTTTATCTCTTTTTTATCCCAACAGCCTGTAAGAAACAATGATAGTACAATAAACAGAGCCAAAACTTTTTTCATAAACAATGCCTCCCCGGATGTTGAACTTTAATTTCAACCTCTTGTGTAGTTCTGCCTCTTTACATTTCTCCCTGCTACCTTATGAGGTCTAAATATTTTAACCCACCAAGGTATCCTTATAAACACGTCATTTAATTCTCTCGTATTGCCAGGGGCAATTGGCGACAGATACGGTACTCCAAAGGACTCCAATGATGCTAAATGTGCCAGTATCATCATAAGCGCCATTATTATGCCAAAAAAGCCTAATGTGCCTCCAATTATTAGCATAGCAAATCTCAAAAGCCTGAATGTTATGGCTATATTAAATGCTGGTATTGAAAATGACGCTATTCCTGTCAATGCCACGACGATTACCGTTGCAGCCGAAACAAGACCTGCCTGTACTGCCGCTTGACCAATGACTAAAGCACCGACGATGCTTACAGCTTGACCAACCTGCATTGGAAGCCTTATTCCCGCTTCTCTCAATATTTCAAAGAAAAATTCCATCAAAAATGCCTCCATAAGAGTCGTAAACGGCACCCCTTCCCTTTGGGCTGCTATGGAAATAGCCAGCGGCGATGGTATCATCTCTTGATGATACGTAACGGCCGCAACGTAGATAGAGGGTAGCGTTAGTGACATCAGCATTGCCGCAAGCCTTAATACTCTAAAAAGAGTAGATATATAGTATCTTTCATAGTAGTCCTCAGACGACTGAAAAAATTGGACAAAAATCGTTGGCACCACCAGCACTTCAGGTGAGCCATCTGATATGATAGCCACTCTGCCTTCCAGCAATTCTGCTGCAATCTTATCAGGCCGCTCAGAATGCTCAATCTGAGGAAACGGCGAAAAAGGATTGTCCTCTATCAGTTCCTCCAGGTATCCACTGTCAATGATCCCATCAATGTCAATTTTGTTAAGCCTCTTTTTAACTTTCTCAACGACTTCATCTTTTGCCACATCCTTGATGTAGGCTACCGCTACGTCAGTTTTCGTATACTTCCCAACTTTTAAGCTTTCTATTATGAAATTTGGATTTTTTATCCTCCTTCTAAGCATTGAAGTATTAACTCTGAGGGTCTCTACAAACGCCTCTTTAGGCCCTCTCACAACAGCCTCAGTAGTAGACTCAGACACGTTTCTCTGCTCCCAGCCTTTTGTACTTATTATAATTGATTTATCTACGCCATCAACAAAAACTGGCGTATCACCATCTAAAATGCTTTCCACGACGCTTCCAAACTTCTCTTCCTCTTTGATGTCTGCCGTTGTGATGAAGTAATTTAAAAGGGACTCATAGACATTTTTTTTGCTTAAATAACTATCGTCTAATTTTCTACTCTCCAGTGTTATAGGCTCCATTATATTGTTGTTTATAAGTGCTTTATCCACAAGCCCGTCAACACACACCAAAAAGCCTTTTACCTTTTTTTCTCCTATCCTAAATTCCCTGAATATCACATCGCTATTCTGCTTTAAAAGAGTCTTCAGTACGTCTAAATTTTTATCAATATCGTCGTACAAACTCATGTCTTTATAATTTTCTATCAAATAAGTTCTGTCCATAAAACCATCTCCAAAATTATTATTCCAAAAATACATGTAGAATATAATTGGCACATAAATCAAATAATATTTCATGTAGAAACATTTTAAGGAGAAGAATATGTTCAGGAATATATTGAGTTTTGAAGCAACAACAGAAAAAAAAATCTCCCCAAAGCAATTTATATACTTGATAATATCAGTTATACTGTCAACAGCAACGATATTTTTGCCGTCTATTGTTGCATCAAAAGCTGAACAGGATTCTTGGATGTCTGTAATAATGGCAACAACATTCAGTATCCCCGTATTTTGCCTATATTACGGCATATCCAGTATATTTAAAGACAAAACCTTATTTTCCTTTTTGGAAGATATTTTTGGAAAAATCATAGGTAAAATAATCGCCTCTCTATACCTTTTATTTTTCATCCATTTAGCTGTGATAATGCTTAGAGAGCTTTTTGAAATCATGAGAAGCGCATTTATGCCTAAAACACCGCCGATAGTTTTTTCATTCACACTGATGGTTGTAGCATCATACGCTGTCACAAAGGGGTTTGTTGCGATTGCCAGAATGAACGAAGTCGTATTCCCTTATGGTATGGGGCTTTTGGGATTTGTCATCTTTTTCTCCATGCCTTATGTGAAATTTGAAAATTTCCTTCCCATCTTAGCAAATGGATTGCTGCCACCCATCAAAGGATCTCTACCACTGACATCATGGATGCTGGAAAGTGTAATAATATTAGCCATATTCCCACACATCTCCGATAGCAAAAAAGTCTTGAAAAGCGGCATAATATCTCTTGTCTTTATATCTTTTGCGCTTATGCTTGGCGTACTTGCAATAGGCATTTTTGGATCTAAGACCACTGCAGATTTTAAATTCACTGCATTAGAAATGACTCGCACTATAAGGCTTAGCAACTACTTCGCAAGGCTTGATTCTATAATAATGGCAATTTGGATTGAAGGCATCTTCATGAAAATAACGGTTTTTACTTATATAATTGTAAAAGGATTTTCAGATGTGTTGAATTTTGACGATTACAGATTCACAGTGCTTCCAATTGCAGCTATAATGATTCCCATGTCCATATTTGTGTCATCAAATGTAGATGAGCTGTACAATTTCCTAAAAGATAAATTCTTCTACGAAACGGTCATTTTCGAGGTCATCTTGCCTTTATTTATATTTTTTGTCGCAAAAATAAGAAAGCTGGGCAAAAAAACAAATGTCCAGCAAAAAAAATAATCACACTTTATCTATATTTCGCTCGTATATTATCCTCAGCCCTTCCAAAGTCAACATATCATTTACTGTATTTATAACCTTTGATTCTTGTGCAATAAGCTTTGCAAGGCCGCCTGTAGCTACGACATAGGCATTTTCCGCAAATTCCTTTTTCATTTTACTCACGATGTAGTCCACCATGCCTGCATGTCCGTAGATCAATCCTGACTGCATGCTTTCGACGGTATTTTTGCATATTACCTTCTCAGGCTTTACAAGCTCTATCTTAGGAAGTTTTGCAGTCCTTTGAAAAAGCGCATCGGCAGATATGATCAGTCCCGGTGCAATAGCGCCCCCCAGATACTCGCAGTTTTTAGAGACAGCACAAAAAGTAGTGGCTGTACCAAAATCTATTATTATGACAGGTCCCCCGTACAATTCATAAGCTGCGACAGCATTTACAATCCTGTCTGCACCTACTTCTTTTGGATTGTCATATTTTATGTTTATACCTGTCTTTATCCCAGGACCTACTACCAATGGATACACATTGAAGTATTTTATAGTCATAGCCTCCAGCGTGTGCATTATTGGAGGCACCACAGATGATATTATGACGGCATTTATGTCGCTTAAATGCATATTTCTGTACTCAATAAGTTGTTTTATCAATATTCCATATTCATCAGACGTCTTCGACTTGTCTGTTGAGA
>JASBVU010000120.1 GCA_029960905.1 Thermoanaerobacterium sp. | reverse complement strand
TACAAGAGCAATTATAGAACTTCTGGAAACGGTAAGGGCAAGGCCATAAACACAAAGGGAATAAAACCATTTGTTGACTTTGCCCGAATCGACATCGAGAATTAAAAATGTTAGAAAGGCAAAAACAAGGTATATGCCAAAAGTATTTTGGTTGTTAAATACCCCGTATATTCTTAAAAAATTACTTGGGTATATAATGGATTCTGCCCATACTCTTGGAAACAATAAGGTTTTATACGACACCTTCTCTATTGTTCCCAGGATAATGAGGATAGTCGTATTAGCAAGCAATATGTTTTTTAGTGTTGATTTAAATTCATTTGCAAAATACTTATCCCTGATGACAAAATACATGAGGTAGTACAGTGTGATGCTCCTTGCCTCTACTATAAAAGCCTTTATTCCAATGTGGTTGTACATGGTACTGATAAGTCCGATAAATAAAAATAATAAGTAGGACAAATCGGTATAATTTATTTTTTTGTATGCTTTATTTTTGAATATGTCAGTCAAAAATAATACTAAAATTAATATATCAGGTATTGTCTTAAAAACAGGAGATATCAAACTTAATACCTCTCTGTAAGGTAAGAAGATGAAAAGAAATAATAAAGAATATGTCAATATATTGCTATACCTTTCCTTCTTATTCAAAAACAATTGCAACACTCCTATCTTTTTTGGTTATTTACAATAACCTTTTTATACACGTCAAGGTATTTTTGAACTCCACTTGATAAAGAAAACTCTTCTATAACCCTTTGCCTTGCTCCTATAGACAAAGCTTCCCTTAGTGCATCATCTGTAAGGACTTTAAGTATGGCATCTGCTAGCTGTATTTCATTCTTTTCTTGCACGAGGATTCCTGATTTTCCGCTTTCAATTAATTCCTTTAGACCACCAATAGCGCTGGCAATAGTAGGTTTTCCCATAGCCATAGCTTCAATTGCCGCTATGGATGTAGCTTCCTCAATGCCTTTTGAATGCACTGAGGGAATTAAAACGACGTCTGCCACGCAAAAATATTCAACAATCCTGTCATGTGGTATACTGCCTAGAAGCTTTATATAATCATGAAGATTGTATTTCGCTATATAATTTTCGATCTTTTCTCTTTCTTCTCCGTCACCGGCGTAATACAACATTATGTTCGGATATTTTTCTTTTAATAAATTAACGGCCATAGCAGGATATATGACGCCGTTTTTTTCTGTAAGCCTTCTGGGGCACAATAGTATCTTTTTGTTCTCGGGGACATTCAATTTCTTTTTTAACTGGGATACGTCGTATTTTTTGATGTCATAGATATCTGTATCTACAAAATTTCTTATAACGGTTGCATCTTTTTTTGCAAAATCTTTAAGATAATTTTTTATTCTGGTATCTACTGCTATAAGCGCGTCTGCCATATTGTAGGCCTGTCTTTCCATATCATACAAAAATGCTTCCTGCTTTGTATCTTTTAATACAGATCCTATACTCAAATATTCAAAAGTAGCATAACCGTGCACTGTTAGAACTTTTGGCATGTCGATGCCCTTTAAAGCTATCATCGCAGCAGGGTCTTCTGCATTTATTAGATCGTATTTGGTTTTGTTCAACCTTATATTCACTAAAGATTTTAATAATTTAATCCTCTGCTTGTTTGTATAGACTATTCCTGATCCTCTGTTGAGCTTATTTAATATGAATGAACCCCCTCTGACTACATACTTCGCATAAAGTCTATTGACGTCACTAAAGGATACCACATCGACTTTGTGTCCTATTCTTTTGAGTTCACCTGTTAACATCTCCACGTGGGTGGATAAACCGCCTACATGGGGATAATCAAAGGAAGTCACAACTAAAATATTCATGATTCATACCTCATTTGCTTTTTGATTGCGCCGTAATTCAATTTTATTATAATATGAGAGCAAGTTTTTTTCAATCGATTATTTCTTGAACAAATCTATAGCTGTTGAAAGGTCTTCATTGAAATCAATTTCTATACATCTATTTTCGCCTATATCAATAGCTTTAAATTGCTTGCCTTTAGTTACCATCATTTCAATGGCTTTCTCGAAATAGTCATCGGCATTGCATTTTAATAAAGCTTGTTTAAATTCATTTATATCCTTTTTTGATATCTTATTTATTCCTACGGCCTCTCCTTCAGCGTCTTTTACTTTTTTGGATATGTGAGTAATAAACCCATTATTGTCAGTTTTATATTTTACTTCCTCTTCGGCACATCTTGATCGGTTGACGGCTACCGCGTTTCCATCATAGGACATTATTAATTTTATGATATTATCATCAAAGACGGTGTCTCCATTTAACCATATTACATCGTCCTCTAAGTCTTTGATCCCTTCTAAAAGGCTTTTTGAAGTATTTGTTACAGAATAGAGAGGATTATATTTATAAAATATTTCAGGATAAAACTCCATTATGAGTTCTTTTTTAAATCCCACCACTGCTATTATCTCGTTTATGCCGTTTTCTTTTAATATTCTAATCTGCCTTCCTATTATGGTTTCATCGCTGTTGATCTGAGTCAAACACTTTGGTAATTTTTTGCCCAACCTTGAACCAATACCCGCCGCTAATATTATAGCTTTCATCTAAATAACATCCTTTCTAAATGACATTTTTTATTATATTCCATACCCTTTGGGAGGATTTGTTATCCCGATAGGTGTGAAATACATTTATAAATGATTTTCGCTGTTCTATGTATTCGTCTTCTCCCATTATACTCTTGGTAATTTCTATTTCCAACTCGTTTTGGCTTTTAACCTTTGGGCCAGGCGTCCAAAAATCATAAGGTCCTAATAAAAAGCCGCGTTTTTCCTCGTACATATCTATATCGTTATTGATAAATAACAAAGGCCTGTCCAAAAGAAGAAAATCAAAATAAACGCTGGAATAATCGGTTATCAGCATGTTTGCGCTGCCCAGGATCTCGTATAGATCCACCTTATGCTCTTTTAACACATCGGATGTCAACAAGATAAAGTTTTTATTGCATTTTTTACTTAATTCAGCTTTGAAAATATTCTCCTCAAAAGGATGCAATTTAGCAATAAATATTATATTATTTTTGACTAAAAAATCGTTAAACTGGTCATAATTGAAACTGTCAAAACCAAAAATATTTGTCTTCCTAGTAGCTCCTTCAATTCTATCATTATAATATCCTGCCTTAAATGTAGGCAGATAGAAGATTATTTTATCGTCGTTAATATCCTGACCGATTATTTTTTGTAACTTTTCTTTGGCATCGGCATTAAACAACATGTCATTTCTAGGAAATCCTGTAACAATATATTTGGAACCATCTACGCCTATACACGAATTTAACAGCGTATTATAAAATGGAGAGGATGATATGATATAATCATACTGACTAAAATTTTTAGGTACCATCTTTTTTGTGTCTTCGTTTTCAGTTTTGTCCATCAAAGCCATTGCTTTTAAGGGTATACCATGCCACAATTGAATATAAACCTGTGATTTTTTATATTTACGGTATATATGAGTTGTAAGTATTACATTGGCACTACATACTTCTTTGAAATTTCTTATAAAAAGTCTAAGATTCTTTAGGCGATTTATTCTCAAATCGTTTTCTGATAAAATTTTAATATTGTTGTACTTTATAGATTCACTTATAAACTTATAAAGGGCATGGGCACTTGATCCAGAATAAGGAGTTCCATCTATTATCACGATTTTGCCTTTTTCAATTTTTGTAAAGTCAGAAATTACTTTTTCTAAACAATTTTTTATCCTGGCCGCTGTATTTATCATTTTTTATTAGCTTCCCCCATGGTTTTAAGAATTTATAAATTATTATAATACAATTTAACGTAAAAGTAAATAAACAGAGTATTTTGAATCATGTTGCACTTAGGATGCAATTTCATTGCACCTCAAGTACAACATGCTTTCTTTTTATTGTGGTTGTTTCCATACAGGCTAATAGCAAGCTGACTATTTCATTTCGCTCGCGTACACACTGTAATCAATATCGGGAAAGATGTTATCGATATAATTGACCGCTCTAAGCCATGATTCATCGATATTATTGGATAATATTAAATCACATATTTTGTTAAATCTTTCTATATGCATATTAAACCTCATTTTGGCATAATCTACCGTTGTGCCAGAATCCATTATAAAGGCCCAATCGCTGGCCTGAGCTAAAAGGAGTTCTCTTGCAGCCTGGTTTAATGCTTCTTTTACGATACCTGTCGCATTTTTGTATGTGTTAGCCATTTGGGTCATTCGCTCTTCAGCCCTGTGCAGGTGACGGTAAATCCAGTCATTGGATGCGTTTAGCCATACCTCGTAGTACCCTTTATTGCCCCAGCTGGATGGATTGGGTGAAACCACCTGATTTACAGGGAATATATTGAGATAGTCCGATAGTGTTATAAATTGGTAAATATTTGTATCGAAATAGGTTTTGCGCAGGAGGTAATCCAGCCATTCAGGGCCTTCAAACCACCAGTGGCCAAAGAGTTCGGCATCGTATGGGCATACAACCAAAGGAGGTCTGTCCATAATTGAGGATAAATAATTTATTTGTTGCTCGCGGTTGAACATAAAATTGGCGGCATGCTCTGCAGCTTTATATACAGCGTTTTGTCGCACGTAAGGCTGCTTTTGCTCTGTTTTTCCTGTTATTCTGTAGTATTTGATGCCTGTGCTTAATCTAATTCCGTCGGGATGTATAAATGGCTTTATGTAGTCATAGTCGGCTTCAAAACCTATGTCTCTGTAAAATTCCCTGTAGTTATAGTCGCCAGGATACCCTTCGGTTGCACTCCACACCTGTTTGGATGATTCTACATCCCTTCCGAAGGCAGCAATACCTGAGGGTGTTAAAATAGGTGCGTAAACACCGTATTTAGGCCTCGGTTTACCGTACATCAGGCCGTGGGTTTCGAGAATTATATACTTTATACCTTCTCTTTTCAGGAATTCATCTATTTCAGGTGTGTATGCACACTCTGGAAGCCAGAATCCCATTGGATTTTTGCCAAAGAACTTTCTGTATGTATCAACACCTATGGATATCTGTGCTTTTATAGACTCGGGATATAAAGACATAAACGGAAGAAAGCCATGGGTTGCAGCTGATGAGAGGACTTCTACATACCCCGAATCCTGTAAATCCCTTATGGCTGCAGGAATGTCTTTATTATATTTTTTTATATATAAGTTGTAGATTGTCTTATAACGCTGATTGTAGAAAATTGCCAGTTCGTTAAAAGGTTTTTGATCCTTTGTCCTGATTATTTCTTGTTCTGTAAGTGCGATGATGTTATCAAGATATCTCAAATATCTTTTTTGAAGCAGAGGATCGATCATCATATAAGCAAGCGTTGGCGTCAACGTCATGGAGATACGGTAAGGAATCTTTTCTTCTCGCAACTTATTAAATATATCCAGTAAAGGTATGTAACATTCTGACATAGCTTCATAGAACCACCGCTCCTCAAGAAAATCCGGGTGTTCTGGATGACGTACATAGGGTAGATGTGCGTGCAAAATCATAGCAACATATCCTTTTGGCATATTGGTCCTCCTTTATAAAAATTTTGAACTCATATTTATTTCATTGTGCAGGTTTATATGGCGATAAAAGATGTCAGAAAAATATTCATCATATATATCTGACGGTGAATTGCGAGGAGTTCTTACAGTATTGGATTCGGCAATTTGTGTGAATCTGTTGCCGACAATTGTTCCAATGCGAACTCGAAATTCTTCGTCTGGATATCCTGCATATATGTGCCAGTTATTTGCATATTTATCGATGACAATGTCAGTTGTTTCATTTCTCGTGATGTTATCTAATTTTAATACCAATGTCTCTCCATTTAGATTGTCCTGATCTATATCCCAATAACAAAAAATCCATAGAGGGTCTCGTATCATCAAGACTATCTTGGGACTTTCAAATCCTCGCATATGGTTTTACCTCCCGCTATTACATATAATGCTGTCAATAAGACACAATATTAACATGTATAGTATTTATCTTACAAAGGTATTTTATGAGGTGGTTTTATGTATGTTATAAGGAAACAGGTGGGTGGAGAAGCATTCGGAGGCCCGGGAGTAAAGCCTCATTGGGCTTCAGCTAAGAAGGTTGGTGTGGGAACAGCGAGAAATAGTTAT
>JASBVU010000119.1 GCA_029960905.1 Thermoanaerobacterium sp. | reverse complement strand
TCACTTTTTTACCTCTATTCCTACTTCAAAAAGCCTATTCCAAGGCATATATACCTCAAACTCATAATCAAATTCATTGAGATTTTCTTTTTTAAATTTCTCAAGCTCAGTTTTTACAACTTCTGAAATAGCCTCTTCCTTATCAGCTAAATTGTAATAACTAACTCCATATTTATCTAATTGCTGTGTCATTTTTGTTCTAACTGGTATCCTCTCAAATGATTTTCACACACAATTTCCCCTCAACCATTGTCATATCTACAGTCAAATTACTATCTAGAATCGCTATATCAATAGCTATGCTTCCTTTTCTGTGGTCTATGCCAATTGCTTTAGCAGGATTTGTTGAAACCATTTTTATAGCTTCAAAAAGCAGTATCCCCAGCTAGAATTAAAATATAGTGAAAAGAAACTTCAAAAGAAGCAACATAAGGTTAATGAGATAGCATCATTACAAACAATAATTCCTCATCAGCAGGCAAATTTACGGTTAAGTTCAATGAATGAAAATAAAGTTTATACCTTTGCTCAAAAATAGTATTTGTTATATTGGATAAAGAAATAATTAACTTAAAACACTTGATTCTAATGAAAGAAAAATTTTACACAAAAATTTAGACTTCACTCTTAAATAACTTAAAAATTTAAATTTTAATATTTCGTGAACAACCTCTCAACATATTTTTCAATTAACTTTTTGTTAAACTCCGGTCCTCTGTCTATATTAGCACTCATATAAATAGGTGGTGTATATCCCATTGATAACATAATTTTTACTGCTTCCACTATAGTAGCTTGTAAAAGCACAACAGCTGCTATTGTAGAAGTAGGACCAACCTTAACAGGTAACCCATCCAATTCAATAACTGAATCTCCTTCTTTTCCACGGTTATCTAAAATTACATCTGCAAATTGATAAAGATTTTTCCCTGATGAATGTCTAGATTTTAACTTCTTTGATACATCTAGTGAAGTAACAACTATTAGTTTATTCCCCTTTCGCTTTACAAAATCGGCTATTTCTATTACCAGCGGATTCCTGCCAGAATTAGAAATAATAATAAAACAATCATTTTCACGAAGATCATAATTCTCCATCAGTTTTGTTCCAACACCTTCAATTGTCTCATATAAACCTCGGGAAGGTTCCTCAACAGTCTTAGCAGGAATTAAACTTCCTGCTCTTCCTGCTATTTCTATCGCTGAAGCATAAGAATGTCCACTACCAAATGAATGTAAAATCCCACCATTGATAATAGAGTTAGCAATAATCTCACTAGCTTTTCTTATATTTTCATGTTGTGTATTCTTAAGTTCTTTAATCAATTCTTCCACCACTTCAAAATATCTTAAAAAGCTCATATACAACATCTCCTTTTTAAAATCCTTTAAAATTTAATATCATACTAATAGTCTTTTATAATTTTCTTTAGTATTATTAGTAAATTATCTTCCTAAATAAACAAGAGATTTTTATGTAAGAAGGCCTAAACATTCTGTCTAGGCCTTTCTTGTGTGGGCTTTACTTTAAACAGAACCTACTCGGTTTGTTTTTTATTTGCTCATTTATTTCCATTATACAAGTATTTTAAATAAAGAAAGCACAAGTGCTACTGCAAATATTCCTACTATTAGTTTGTTTGGAGTAACTCTTTTTCTTAAAAACCAAACCAACACGAATGTAGTAATAAGTGGTAACATGCTCGGCATAATACCATCTAATAATTCTTGAACTTTCAAAACTTTATCGCCGACTGTAAGCTGTAGGCCTGTTTTTACATTGACCCATTGCGCTACCAACACTCCAAGGACCATAAGTCCTAATACAGCTGAGCCTTCAGCAACTTTTTGAATTATATTACTTTCTTTAATATCTTTTAGCATTCTCATACCAGCGTTATACCCATACAATAATGAATACCATCTGAAGCCAAAATTTATTATATTCCAGCTTATTAGAAATATTATTGGACCCAATATACTACCTTGAAGTGCAAAAGAAGCACCTATACCAGCAAGTAATGGCCTTAAAGTTCCCCAAAATAGAGAGTCTCCTATACCCGCAAAAGGTCCCATAAGCCCAACTTTGATATTATTAATAGTGTCTTCTACCTCAATGCCTTTGGCATTTTGTTCTTCTAATGCTATAGTCACGCCTAGTATCGGTTCTATCATCCAAGGGTGCGAGTTATACATTTCCAAATGTCTTTTCATAGCTCTTCGTTTTCTTTCCTCATCAGGATATAATTTTTTAATTACTGGAGTCATTGCATGCAAAAAACCCAATGCCTGGAATCTTTCATAATTAATAGATGCCATTTCAAATAAAGAACGCCAAAAAACTCTTTTCAGATCATTTCTTGTTATTTTTACATTTTCTTCAGAGTCATTAACATCTATATTAACCTCTTCTAAATCTCTCTTTATATTTTCAGACATAGCAATTTACCCCCTCATTTCAAATTCTCGCTTTTACTTTGTTATCAACCATGTTCATATAGATAAGAGCCAAGGCTAATCCAATCAATGCCACTGCTAGCAATGTTCCTTTGAAAAAAGCTGCTAAAGTAAATCCAATTATAAAGTAGGGTAAGAGTTTTTTATTACTCATCATTACATATAACATTGCAAATCCAAGTGCTGGTAACATTCCGCCTGCTACAGTAAACCAATTAGTAACCCATTGTGGCATTCTTTCTACCATAAATTTGACAGCATCCACTCCTAAAAGTATAGCCAAGAAAGCTGGTATGAAACCCTGTAAAAAGAATAAAAATGAACCTAAATAATGTAACCTATCTGTCCCTTTTAAATCTCCTTTTTCAGCATATTGATCTGCTTTATGCATAAGTCCTGAATTTATAGTCCAAATTAACATTTGAAGCATTTGTGCACCCATTGCTACTGGTATTGCTAAGGGGACCGCTACTTTTGAATCAAGTCCTGAAAGAATTGCTAAAGCTGTCGCTATTGTAGTAGCAGATGTGGCATCCGGAGGTATTGCTGCTCCTACTGGTATAGTACCTAAATAGATCATTTCGACAGATGCTCCAATAAAAAGCCCTGTTTTAATATCGCCCAATATAAGTCCCATTACTGTACCTGCTACTAAAGGTCTAGAAATCATCGTTTGGCCCCATCCATAGATGTCCCATTCAAGAATACCCGCTACTAATGCAACTAACAATGCTGTAAAAAGCAAATTCATTTGATATTACCTCCTTTTTTATTTTTTTGAATTAAGAGTCTTACAAGGAAACATATTTGCTAAGAGGTTCTTTTTCATTCATTGGAGCTACTTGGTAAAACAACTCTACCCCCTTTCTACTAAGATATCTTAAATCTTCAATATCGTTTTCATCTAAAGCAAGTGCTTTATTATATTGAGTTTTCCCCTCAGAAAAATAAGCTCCACCAATATTTAAACTTTTAATATTAATTCCCCCTTCTACAATCCGTACTGCGTCTTTAATATATTTAAATACTACCATTGTTCTGTTCCCTTCAAACTCATTGTTATTAATAAGTGTTATTGCATCTGCAACAGAACATATTTTTAATTTTACACCCGGAGGAGTAGCAAACTCTAATAACATAGTTTGAGTTTCATCTCTGGATACTTCATCATTAACTACTATAATCTCATCTATTCCTAATAATCTTGACCAAGCTATTGCTATTTGACCATGTATTAATCGTCCATCAACTCTCCAAAATACAATTGCCATACCATTTCTCCTTTCTACTTTCTTTTTGTGTGAATATCAAAAACTCCGATTATTCAATATTAACTATAAACTATACATATCCCATCCCTGCCGATATCTGCAATTTTTTTAACAACCTCTTCTCCCGTCTTTTCTTCTTCTTTTAACAATAATATTTCTAATAACATTGGTAAATTTACACCCGTGATTAAATAAAATTTATATTCCTTTAAAAGAAGAAAAGCAACATTAAAAGGAGTGCCTCCTTTTAAATCCGTTAAAATAAGTATTTCTTCTCCTATAAATTTTTTAATCTGATTTATAAGTTTTTCTTTTAGCGTTTCCATACTATCTTGAGGATAAAAATTGATTATTTCAATAAGGTTCTCATCTTGGGTCCCTATTATCATTTCTGCAGTCTTTAAGAGATAAGTAGCAAGTTCTCCATGTGTAATTATTAAAATTTTCATAAATAACCCCCTCTAGTTTTCTTGAGTCTAAAAAGCAAGTTATACTCATGTTCACTTTATCTAATTATTATTTCTTTAAAAGTTACTTAAAATTTGTTTCATAAATGTCCTCTATAATTTTTAAAAATTTGGAATTTCCCAACAAATCTTTCTTATCTTTTTATGATTCCTATTTCATGATTGCTAAATAATAATTTAATACAATTTGTTTAAAACTGCTTTTGCAGTCTTATTAAGTTCTTGCACAGCTTTATCTTTAAGTCTTACAGCAACAGCAGTATATAAGATATCCAAAATATGCAGTTGTGCTATTTTTGAGGTTAAAGCACCACTTCTTAAAGGAGTCTCTTTTGCAGAAGTAAGCAACACAATATCTGCCACCGAGGTAATAGGAGACCTTGCATAGTTTGTTATACAAATTACTTTTGCACCAGCTTCTTTAGCTAATCTACATGTCTCTACCGTGTCTTTTGTGCTTCCAGAAAAGGATATTCCTACTGCTACATCTTTATCTGTAAGGCTCACAGCAGATATGGCTTGAATATGTGCATCTAAATTTGCATCAACATTGAGTCCCAAACGCATAAACTTATATTTCGCATCCAAAGCAGTATATCCAGATGCCCCTACTCCATAAAATTGGATTTTCCGAGCACTTATAATAGCATCAACCGCTTTTTCTAATTCATTTAATGAAAGTAACTTAACAGTGTTTGATAATGCCATAGTGTTTTCTGTTGTGATTTTTTGCACAAGAACATCTAATGTGTCATTAAATGAAATGTTTTCATGTATACTAGTTTCAGGTTCTGCAATTTCTTTTGCAACATTAAGCTTAAATTCTTGAAATCCTGATAAACCTATTCGCCTGCAAAATCTTACAATTGTAGTTTCACCAGTGCCACATTTTTCAGCAAGTTCCGTAATCGAAAGATATATTACATTTTCAGCATTTTCCAAAACATAATCTGCTACCTTTTTCTCTGCTTTAGTAAGTGAATTATAAATACTCCTGATTTTCAAAATGACGCCATTTTGTTCTTGCAATTTAGGGTTCTCCTTTCATTTATAAAAGTTACAAATAAAAGTTACAAATCTTTTAGTAATTTCATGAGGTCTTGTTATCGCTGTTCCTACAACAACTGCATATGCACCTTTTTCTAATGCTTTTAGCGCTTGCTCCGGTGTCCATATCCTCCCCTCTGCAATTAAAGGCACTTTTACCTCCTTCGCTAATCTCTCTATCAATTCATAATCTGGCTCCTCTAAGTCAGGACTATACTCCGTATACCCAGATAACGTCGTTGAAATTAGGTCAAAGCCTGCTTCATATGCCTCTATCCCTTCTTCATATGTCGATATGTCTGCCATCACTATCGCCTTCGGATATTTCTTCTTTATCATTTTCAAAAATTGTTCAGTGGTTATATTACCTGGCTTATAGGATTTCGTCGCATCAATTGCAACAATTTCAGCGCCCGCCTCTATAACTTTGTCCACCTCTTCCATTGTTGGAGTTATATAAGGTGCATACCCTTCATACTTTTTCTTTATAATACCTATTACTGGAAGATTTACTTCTTTCTTTATTGCTAATATATCTTCATAGCCATTTGCCCTTATCGCTACAGCACCACCAATCTCTGCTGCCTTTGCCATCTTTGCCATTATAAAAGGACTATGAAGGGGTTCTCCTTCTAATGCTTGGCATGATACTATTAATCCGTTTTTTAATTTTTGTATTATGTTCATCCGTATCCCTCTTTGTATTTTAGTTTTGTTTTTGTGTTTCTGTTTAATATATATATTCGACGAAAATCGAAAAATTCCTCCTTTTAAAATATAAAAAAAAGAAAAATTTTTTTATGAGAAATGTATGTCCTACCAACACAACAAAAAAGAGCCTATACAACTTAGTACAGGCTCTTTTAATTATCTATAATCTCCTAAAAGTTTTATATAATCCTCTAAACTTCCATCCTCTAAACATGTTTCAATAATCTTCTTACCAAG
>JASBVU010000118.1 GCA_029960905.1 Thermoanaerobacterium sp. | reverse complement strand
GTTTGATCTGCAATTGAAGTTATTGTTTCTACGATATTGCCTATTTCTATTGATTTCTTCTTTAGATATGAAGTTGATTCTTTTACTTTATTTTGCATCAAATCAGTTAATTTAGATTTCTCACTTAAATCTTTTATATTTTCGATTCCTTGATTGGTAGCGCAAATTACATTGTTTGTTTCATTATTTATGTTTTCTGAGTTCTTAATTGCAATATCTACATGTTTACTTAATTCATCCGTAAGTGCTGCACTATTTTCAGCATCTTTAGCTTGTTCTTGAGCTCCTTCTGCAATTTCTTTCATTGCAATAGCGACTTCATTTGTTATTATTTCGGCTTTTTGTGATGTATAAGACAATTTTTCGGAATATAAATTAACATTGTTTGCGGCATTAAATACTTCTATTATGAGATTTTTAATGCCATCAATCATTTCATTAAAACCATTTGCAAGTAATCCAATTTCATCTTTTGCTTTTATATTTATTTTTTGAGTTATGTTTCCTTTTGAAGCTTCATTCATGATTTGCATGATCTTCTTTATATTAGATGTAATGCCTTTTGAGAAGAAATATGCTATTAGAAGTCCTATAAAGAGACATATTAAGCTAAACAAAATTATATTGTATTTTATTTGTGCCACACTATCATTGAGTTCTGAAGAATTCATATCAACAACTGCTTTCCAACCGAAGTTGCTGAGATTTTTTATCGTTGCAAATTTTACTATTCCGTTATCAGTGTATTGAAAAGTGGTATCATTTAAAGAAATCATCTTTTTGCCATAATTTCTTTCGGTTATATATGTAAAAAGGCTATTTTTATCTTTACTTGCTAATATAATACCATCTTTTGATAAAATATATACATTTCCAGTTTTACCTATCTCAATTGATGAAATCATATTAGAAAGGGAATCAAGATTGATGTCAAAGGCTAAAACACCGATTACATCAGAGGCGGCAGATGTTAATGAGCTTTTAATAGCTTTTGATACAGTAAAAACTGCACCGTTTGTACCATTATTACTGTAGGGCCCTGTCCATATTATTGAGTCAGGATTTTCTATTGCATCTTTGTACCATTTTTGTGCGGTTGGGTCATAATTTGAGTCAAGAGGCAAATCTGGTGATTGAATCATTTTTTTATCAGGTGTTGCAAAATAAATTATTGATATTTTACTGTTCTTTGTATTTAAAATATTTGTAAATAAGTTTTGAAGATTTTGCTTATCTGTTGTAAAATCTGTTTTGCCGTAATTTAATAATTGACTGTTGTCAGATAGAATAGTAAGCTGAGTTTCTACATCATTTTTAAAAAGATTTACATAATTATTTATAAGCCCAAGAGTATCCTTGTTAGAAACGTCGATGCGAGCTTTTAAAATTTGAGTAGATTTGTTTGCAGACATATAACCTGTAAATGTAAGTGGCAAAATTATAATTAAAGCAATAAAAACCATTAACTTAGTAAAAATGCTTTTGTTGTTTGTTACAAGTTTTTGTAAATTTGGCTTAATTAAAGCTGATTTTTGCTTACGAGTGGTTTGAGGTGTTAACAATTTTTTGTTCATAATTACTCCTCCTCTAAGTTAAATAAGCAAAGCATACAAACGATTGCATAATATATTATAGCATTAATATATAAATCTGTAAATGAAATATATAGAATAGTTTGAACTTAACATCATTTTGATCAGATTTAATAATAAGTTTGTCAAAATCAATTGATGTTATGTTATTAAAAACTACAATTGTATAAGTTTAAACATTACTATATAATGGTAGTAATTATAATGTCTAAAATTTATGCTGTTGTTTGAAAATTATATAAATTTTGAAATCAGTAGGCTTATTATGAATAGTAAAATAAATTCAGAATTCCCGAAAAATCACTATACTTTTGTAGAAATACCAACTTTATACTTCTTTTTTTTAGGAAAATTTATTTCTCAGATGGGCGATGCCGTTTATAATATGGTTGTTGGATGGTATATATTATCGATTACAAAATCTGCTTAATGCAGTATTTGTTCCATACATATTCAATCAGATCTTAAAAACAAATACTCGAAATTATTCTTATGTAGGAACAGCAAATGCGATAGGAGTATTAATTGGAGGATTTATAATGTCAGTACTTCCGCAAAAAGATAAAGCAAATAAAACGCTAAAAGTAGGCATGGTATCATTTAGCATATTATCTTTTTTGATTTTTATATCAATGTATATGTATACAGTTGGAATAATAAAACCGGGGTTTTTGATTACAAGCTTAATTATAATTTTTACACTATTCGGGTTATCTAGTGTTATAATAAATATTCCTTTATTTACATTAATGCAAAAAATGATAGCTAATGAAATGTTTGGAAGAGTAACTGCTTTATTTACAACTCTTTCAATGATAGCAATGCCACTTGGAATGATGGTTGACGGTGTTGTGGCAGATGTTTTTCCTATGCGAATGCTTCTCTTAGCTTCGTCGTTACTTATAATTTTTCTGACATTTGTTTTATATATTCAAAAAGACATTCAAAATCTGTAAATTTAATTTATAACGTTATTAGGAAAATTAGTAATAATAATAATAATAAATATTTAATTTTATTATAAAAAACATATTGACAATTTTTGAATCTGGATATACAATTATATTAAAGGTGGCGCAAGCGATTGCAAATTAACTTGCAATTAAAGCGCTTTTAAAAATAACATCAAAGAAAGCGATTGCTGTAATTTAATAGTAATCACTAAGGGGATGATACTAGTAAAAGATTATGATTGTGAAGTTTGTCTGCATCATTTTTTAGTTAATGTACGTCAATTTGTTATTATGTTGGATAAGAATAAAATGCGTTGTCGTTTTGTTTGGTTGTAGAATTGATAGGGGAAAAATCGTTGTAAAGTAATGCTATATGTGCAATAACTATATAAAGAAATTGTGATGTTAAGTTATAACAAAAGCTTAGATTGGGGTTTGAAATAAAATTTTGGGATATACCCAAAAAAATCATAAAATTTTATTTTGTGAGGAGGATTTACATGAAAAAGTACACAAAAATCTTTGCAATACTTACTGCCATGGTATTGCTATTATCAGTTGCTTTAACAGGTTGTGGAAACAGTAAGACAAATGAATCAAAGTCTTCAGACAATAGTTCGAATAACACTGCTCAGACGCAGCAAAAAAAAGAACCAGTTGAATTAACAGTATGGTCGCATTTGACAGATCCTGAAATAGCTAAGGTACAAGAAATCGCTAACAAATGGGCTCAAGAGACGGGTAATAAAGTAAAAGTATTGGCTGACCAGAGTGATTTCCAGGCGTTTTCTACGGCAGCTCAGAGCGGTAAAGGACCGGATATCATGTTCGGATTGCCACATGATAATCTTGGAACATTCCAAAAGGCTGGGCTTTTAGCAGAAGTACCTGATGGAGTTATTAATAAATCTGATTATGTTCCAATGAGTATAGATGCAGTTTCATATGATGGAAAAATGTATGCAATACCATTATCAATGGAGACATACGGACTTTTCTACAATACAAGTAAAGTTCAAACTCCTCCAGCTACACTTGATGACTTAATCAAGCTTGGGCAGCAAGTTGGATTCCAGTATGATATAAATAATTTCTACTACAGCTTTGCTTTTATGGCTGCTTATGGTGGTTATGTATTTAAAAATAATGGAGGAGCTCTCGATCCAAATGACATAGGCTTAAATAATGACGGTGCAAAAAAAGGTTTGTCTTTGATAAGAGATTTTGTAAAAACTTATAAGTTTATGACTGCTGATATTAAAGGTGATATAGCTAAAGGCAATTTCCAAAATGGAAAGATAGGACTTTATATAAGTGGTCCATGGGATGTTGATGGGTTTAAGAAAGCAAATGTTCCTTTTAAAGTAGCTCCACTTCCAACAGTTGATGGAAAACCGATGCCTTCTTTTGCTGGTGTACAGGCAGCTTTTGTAAGTGCGAATTCAAAACATCAACAAGAAGCATGGGATTTATTAAAATATCTTGCTCAAAATACTGCATTGCCTCTTTTTGAAACAGGCAATAGAATCCCAGTTCTTAATTCTGTGTTAAACAATGATGAAGTTAAAAACAATGATATTTTGAATGCATTTGCTGAACAAGCTAAGAATGCTATTCCTATGCCAAACATTCCTGCCATGACAGCAGTTTGGACACCGGCTGGTAATGCATTGCAGCTTGTAACATCAGGTAAAGCTACTCCTGATAAGGCAGCAGATGATATGGTCAATCAGATAAAGCAGGGTATTGCTACTCAGCAGTAAAATAAGGGGCTAAGTGCCCCTTTCCAATTATTTTAGAGGAGGACATTTTATGAAGACAGGAACAAAAATTAGGGACAAATTGACACCTTATGCGTTTTTGTCACCTGCAATATTATCAATGACAGTATTAAGTTTTTTACCTATTGCATATACTATATATATTGCTTTTACTAATTTCAGTTTAAATCATTTTAAACAATATCAATTTGTTGGATTTAAGAACTTTATCGATATTATCAATGGTCCGTTAAGAACAGTTTTTTTGCCAGTGCTTTTATGGACGGTAATTTTCGCAGCGATAGCAACGTTGGCTAATTATGTTATAGGTTTATTTTTAGCAGTTTTGCTTAATAACAAAAATATGTGGGAAACGAATATTTACAGAGCCATACTCATAATTCCATGGGCATTGCCATCGACAATTGCAATATTAGCTTGGCAGGGTCTGTATAATCAAGATTATGGTGGAATAAATACTTTGTTAAGTTACTTGCATATTTCAAAAATTCCTTGGCTTACGGATCCATTTTGGGCAAGGGTAGGAATAATAATTGCCAGTGCGTGGATGGGATATCCTTTTATGATGAATGCATCTTTAGGGGGATTACAAGCGATACCACCCGAGTTGTATGAAGTAGCAGATTTAGATGGTGCTACTTGGTTTCAAAAGTTAAGACTTATAACACTTCCTATGCTTATGTCATCAGCGCTGCCACTTATTATATCATCATTTGCTTTTAATTTTAATAATTTTGGTTCCGTATTTTTAATAACTGGTGGAGGTCCTCCAAGAACAGATACAGCTTTTGCTGGTACTACGGACTTACTTGTAAGTGCAGCTTATAAAATGACAATGCAATTTAATAGATACGATTTGGCATCAGCATTATCTATAATTATATTTTTGATAATCGGGACATTAAGCTATGTAAATATGAGGATGACACATGCATTTGTGGAGGTGGACTAGATTGATGGCTTCAGCTAATGCAAATATGAATAAAAAGAAATTAAAAGAAGATCGAAAAATGTGTCCAAACGAGAAAGTAACTTTGTGGGTTAGCAGGGTTATAATTTGGATTTTCATTGTAATAATTCTTTTCCCTGTAGCATGGGTTGTTGGCGCTTCGTTGGGGACAGGTGATGCTTTCTTTTCAGGAACTATTTTTCCAAAACATATAAGTTTTTTAAATTATATCGACTTGTTTCAGAAAACACAGTTATTAACCTGGATAAAAAACAGCATGATTTTATGTTTTGGTGTAGCAATCATACAGTCTATTTTGACATCTACTTCCTCATATGCATTTAGTAGAATGAAATTTGTTGGACGAAAAAATGGATTAATGACTCTTTTGATTTTGCAGATGTTTCCGACGTTTATGTCTTTGCCGGCAATATACGGAATTTTGGCAAAATTAGATTTGCTAGATAACTTGTATGTATTTGTATTGGTACTTGCAGGCGGCAGTGCTTTTAATATATGGCTTCTAAAAGGTTATATAGATGGATTGCCAAAAGAACTTGATGAAGCTGCATTGGTTGATGGAGCATCATATTGGCAAATATTTATTAGAATAATATTGCCGCTTACTGCACCGATGCTTGTTGTAATATTTTTGTTTAGCTTTATAGGAACTTATAGCGAATTTATATTATCGAGTGCTGTATTGAAATCGCCTGAAAGTTATACTGTAGCACTTGGACTGCAGCGATTTATTACTAATCAATTTTCAGCCCATTGGACATTATTTGCGGCAGCGTCTGTTGTAGCATCATTGCCTCTTGTAATTATCTTTATGGCGTTGCAGAGGTATTTGCAGCAGGGACTTGCAGCCGGTGCTGTAAAAGGATAAAATGTTACACATGGAACAAATTGTAAACACTGGAACATATTCCAGTGTTTTTGTATATTATGGCCATTTGATGT
>JASBVU010000117.1 GCA_029960905.1 Thermoanaerobacterium sp. | reverse complement strand
AATGCAAAATGGGAGGATGATTTTAGCAAAGCCAGAAACATTGCTATAGAAAATGCCACATCTGACTGGATATTGTTCCTTGATGCTGATGAGGAAATTAAAAAAGATGATGTAGGTAAGATAAGACCACTCCTGAGTGATGATACAGTCGAGGCTTATATATTGAAGTTTGTAAATTATGCAGGTACAAATTCAAGTAATGGCTTAACTGAGATCCACTACAATTTAAGGCTCTTTAGAAATAATGGCAAGCTTAAATATATTTATCCTGTACATGAGAATTTAAGAAATATTGAAGAAAATAGAGTACCTGTATTTAAAAATGCGGATGTTACTATACTACATTATGGCTATTTGTCAGAAACAAGAATTGAGAAAAATAAAACAGAGAGATATATAAAGCTTATTTCAAGGTATCTTGAAGAACATCCTGATGATAAATTTCAGCATGGTAATCTTGCAGTAGAATATTTTAATTCAGGTGATTATAATAAGGCATTGAAACATTTATTAATTGCAACAAAAGGCATGGATGTTAATTCATATGCGGCAACAAGGCTTTTGAGATATTTAATATCTACATATGCGGCATTAAAAGATTATGATACGGCTTTGAGAATTATAAATGATGCAAAAGCTTATTACATTGATGTGCCAGATTTTAAATTTTTAGAAGGAATGATATACACTGACCAGAAACGGTATAGAAAAGCGATTGAAACATTTAAAGAATGTCTTTCAATAGGAGAATATAATGGTATATTTATAACAATGGGCGGAACTGGTAGCTATAGAGCAAAGTTTATGATTGCACTTTGTTATGAAAAATTAAATAAGCTTAATGATGCAGTGAAAGAGTATATGGAAATATTAAAGGAACATCCTAGTTATCAAGAGGTATTTATAAGAGTTTTTGATATGTTTGTAAGAAATGAAAAACCAGGGGATGTTTATGAGTTTTTCAATAGACATGTTGATACAAAGTCGCTTGTCAATTATGCAATAATGGCAAGGTTGTATATAAATATAGGGAGATTTGATATTGCAAAGCAGTACATTGACAGTATTGATATAGATCTGGAAGGCCTTAATAACTTAAGAGGAATTATATACATGGGGCTTAAAGACTATGAAAATGCGATAAAACATTTTGAGATGGAATACGGCAAGGCAAAAGAAGAAGCAAATTATCGCGAAGCATTGTGCTATATTATATTGAAAGACATAGATAAAGCGAAAGATCTGCTTTGGAAAATTACCGACTCATCTGATAAAAAGCTGTACATGACTATAGTGGGGGAAATGAAAGCAAAATTTGATGAAGTAAAGGATAGCTTTTTCAATCTTCTTGACTTGCTTATAAAATTAAAAGAATTTGATTTGTACAATGAAGTTTTAAACCTATATGTAGGACTTTTTACAAGAGAAGAGTACGAAAGATATGGTCAGATGATGATAAACAATGGCCTTGATGATTTGGCAGTGGAAGCCTACATAAAAGCGGCTGATTTAAACAGCCAAAATACGGAAGTCTATAAGTATTTAGCTCAAAGAGCGTATGATCAGAATATGTTTAATGAAGCACTATCAATAATAGGGAGAGCATATAACCTTGATAAAACTGATGTCGATATCTACAGGATAATATATAAAATTTATAAAGCACTTGGGCAAGATGAAAATGCATATGAAGCAAATGAAGAGATTAAAAGTCTATATCCTGAGATAGATTTAAGTAAAGAGTTTGTTTCTGTTTAACAGTTTTTCAATAGGTCAACATTGTTTGACCTATTTTTCATATTTTTTAACTTCTATCATATAAATAGTGATAAAAGTCTTAGGAGGTGTTCTATATTATACCGGGAACTAGGTTAGAAATGCTTGATGCTGAATACTGGTTAAAAAAAATACCCGATAGGGATCGCCTTATAATGACGCGAGATGATATTGTGAAGTTCAATCAAGGGATTGTGAAAAAATGTGATAGCGTCTATGATTTAAGAAGCTATAGGGATAGTTTTACTTACGATGAATTGCTGTCTTTGATAAAAGAATATAAGTTGCCAGAAAAAGAGATGTATTTTAGAAATGGTGAAACAGTGAAAAGGGATTTTTACCATTACATAGCTGATAATTTAAATATCTCTGAAATAAAAGAAGTCAATCCCGTGCAATACGGCATTACCATAAGAAAGACATCTCTTAGAGGCTTTCCTACAGAAATAGCGGTATACAGCAGAAAAGGCGATATCGAATTTGATAGACTTCAAGAGACATCGTGTCAAGCATTAGAACCTGTTATAGTACTTCATGAAAGCAAGGATAAAAATTGGTATTTTGTCCAGATGTACAATTATAGAGGATGGGTTAAGGCTACTGATATAGCAATTGCAAAGGATAAAGAGGAAATATTTGATTATCTTGATACAGATGATTTCATAGTTGTTACAGGAAATCGCGTAAGGACGCAGTTTAATCCATATTATAGCGATGTATCTGAAATCCAGCTCGACATGGGGACGAGAGTACCATTGGAAAAGGATATGCTTGATACTATAGGTAATCAATCTACTTATGGCAATTATGCGATAAAGCTGCCTTCAATGGACGATGAAGGAAATCTGATTTTTAAATATGGCCTTATATCGATAAAAGAAGATGTCCATTGTGGCTATGTCCCATACACGAGGGCAAATATTTTAAATCAAGCGTTTAAACTTATTGGCGATAGATATGGATGGGGAGATAGCTTTGGTGGCAGGGATTGCTCCAGCTTTATCATGCACATCTACAAGACATTTGGGTTTAGACTACCTAGAAATGCTGATGAGCAAGAGAGATGTCCCGGGATAGTACATCAGTTTTCTAATGACTTGTCATTAATCGATAGAATTGAAGCTTTTAAAGGCATAAAGCCTGGTGCAGCTTTATACATGCCAGGTCATGCCATGATGTTTGTTGGAATGGATGGTGGAGTGCCATACATCATACACGACTTTACTGGATATGCAGAGAGAAACGGTGACAAGTATGACTTCATACCAGTTAATGAAGTCATAGTTACATCATCACTTCTTATTACGGCGAATGGAAAGATGTTTTTAGAGAGGATTATTAAATCAGTACAATTTGGAATGTGACTACTGCTTTTCTGTAAGCATATCCCAGTATTTTTTAGGCATGTGTTGCATCTGAAGTTTCATATTTTTTCTTTCTTTTATTGCGATGCTTTTATGATATATTTTCCATAGGATTTCGTAGTCTTTTGTGTCTTTAACTTTAGATATATTTTCAAGAGGTATGTCAGTAATTATCCATGCTTTTTTATCATATACAGCCGATAAGTTCCTCTTTTCGTCATGTATTATGAAATACTGATCTTGAAACCTTTCAGCAAAGTGAGGCATTATGGTAGGCAATACGTTGTAGTCTGGATGTATCTTGGCAAGAAACAATCCTTTTTTGACTTCTTTAAATCTGATTAATTCTATCATCTTGTATGCTTCATGCTTTACTCTTTGGCTTAATTTCGTCATTTCATGGACTATGTCATTTTGAATGAAGTAGTCTAATTTTTTGCCTATTTTAAAGCCTAACCTGATATATTTATATATCAACATGTATGACGACTCCAACTCCGACAGATAAACGTAGTAAATATTTCTGAGTGCTTCTTTTGATATTTTTGTCTCAATGGCATCTTGTACTTTATTAGATTTATCTATATCTGTCGATACATATACGTCATGGCCAAGAAAATTTATTTGATGATTGCCTTCAGAAAAAATATCATTAGGTTTTTGATGACTGTAATATGCCTCGTATACAACAGTCATGAGGCCATCAAACGACCCGTCGAATATGTAGTTTACCATATATCGATTCTCCTAACTAAGTCATACTATTATAGGTAGGTTACTTAAAGAATTATCAATGTCAAATATGCTGAGTTGTCCGTCTAGAATGCGATTCTTAGAGGTCAGCTTTCCTTTTATCTTGTCTGCTTCTATATTGCATTCAGCATAATATTTTCCGTTGCATGTTATAAAATACTTTGCTCTTTTTAGTACGACTCCCAGCTTTTTAAGCGAGTCATAGCTAAGGTGGGTGGCTTTTCTCGCTTTCACTATCCGCTTTGCTGCCCTTAAGCCGATACCGGGGACTTTTAGAAGCATATTGTAATCTGCAGTGTTGATTTCAACAGGAAATAGGTTTAAATTTTTCATTGCCCAGTTGATTTTCGGATCAAGTGAAATATCAAAATTTGGCTCTTCTTCAGTCAGTAACTCATCAGCCTTGAAATTGTAATACCTTAAAAGCCAATCAGCTTGATACAAGCGGTGCTCCCTCAAAAGAGGTGGCGATGTTACTTTAGAAATATTGCTGTCATTAGAAACGGGGATGTAAGCAGAGTAATACACTCTTTTAAGGTCATAATGTTTGTACAAATTTTCTGACAATCTTAATATGGTCCTGTCGCTTTCAGGTGTTGCACCTATGATAAGCTGTGTTGTCTGCCCTGCAGGTACAAATTTATCCGTGTATCGCATTAGCTTTTTTGACTCGCTCTTTTCTAACAATTGATTGTGTATGAAACTCATTGGCTTTATTATAGATTCTTTTGTCTTTTGAGGCGCCAATAGTTTTAAAGATCTCTCGGATGGAAGCTCGATATTTACGCTCATGCGGTCGGCATAAAGCCCTGCCATTCTAATGAGATTTACGTCTGCACCTGGGATAGCCTTTAAGTGTATGTATCCGTTAAAATTATATTCCTCTCGCAGTTTTTTAACAGTTTTAATGAGAAGCTCCATCGTGTAGTCAGGGCTTTTGTAGACAGCCGAACTTAAAAACAATCCTTCAATGTAATTTCTGCGGTAAAAATTTATCGTAATGTCAGCAAGCTCATCTGACGTGAATAATGCTCTTTCTACGTCATTTGTACATCTATTTACACAATATGAGCAATCGTAGATGCATATATTTGTAAAAAGTATTTTAAGAAGTGAGATGCACCTGCCATCTTCAGACCAACTGTGACATATTCCATAGAAGGATGCGTTCCCTATTCCACCATTTTTGTTTTTTCTATCGCTTCCGCTGGAGGAACAAGATACATCGTATTTTGCTGCATCTGCTAATATCCTTATCTTTTCAAGAAGATCCATATTAAAACACCTCAAAAATATTATAACACAAACATACGTTCATATGAAAGTGTTCATGTAGTGTTTAAAAAAATTTAATAAAAATTTCTTAGAGCCGATATATAAAAATGAAGTAAGTTACAATAGCTTATATGGAGGAGAAAATGGCAAAGATTATAAAAGAACATTACTATAAGAATGATTCAGTGGAGGAGAAGATAAAGTTATTAAAGAAGGAGCTTAATAAAAATATAGTCGACAAACCGAAAGCGCTTGAGATAAGTCAAGAATTGGATAAGCTTATTGTAGAATACATGTCTTGCGACAAAAACAACTAAAGTAAATTCACTAATTTTTTTAAATATTTTGCCGATATAGAAATTAACGTGTGAATGTTATATTTGGGGAGGTATATAGATGATTCAAAATATATCATTAGAAGGAGGAAATGTGAGATTAAGCGGCAGCTTACTGACGGAAAAGTTTGATGACGTTAAAGAGATTTTCAAAAATCCTGTCGATGAGAAATCTATAAAAGACGAAATAAATGATGTCAACAATAAAATCAAGAAAAATGATGGTACTTATTTTGAATTTTCTGTTCACAAACCTACAAATACAATCGTAGTGAAAATTGTAGACAGCAGGACAAATGAGGTTATTGATGAAATCCCGCCAGAAAAGATATTGAATTTGGTGGCAGGATTGTGGAAAATAGCAGGGCTTTTTGTCGATAGAAAAATTTAGGAGGAATGTGTTATGGATCCTATTACAATGCAAAATTCGACTACCAGCAATTTGCTTAGAATAAGCGGACTTGCATCAGGTATAGACACTGATTCTATAGTAAAACAGCTTATGACAGCAGCAAGCCAGCCCCTTTATCAATTGGAACAGCAAAAGCAGTGGCTTCAGTGGCAGCAGGAAGACCTTCAGGATATAAATACAAAGCTTTTGACACTAAGGGACAATACACTGTTTAGCATGAAGTTGCAGGGGACGTATCTTGCTAAGACGGTTTCATCAAATACGTCTATAGCGACTGCCACGGCAGGTGTAAATGCTGTAAATGGGACTTACCAATTAAATGTAAAAACTCTCGC
>JASBVU010000116.1 GCA_029960905.1 Thermoanaerobacterium sp. | reverse complement strand
TAAAAATGTCAAGCATTTGATAGAAAAAGTAGAGAATTTGATAAATAGATTAAATAGTCTAATAGAGAAAACAGAGTTTAGACCGTTATTTGATGAGAAAAGACAGCTTTTTTCAATAGGTTACAATATTGAAGATGAAAAATTGACTAAATCATATTACGATTTATTTGCCTCTGAAGCAAGACAAGCTAGTTTTATAGCCATAGCAAAAAAGGAAGTTGATGCAAAGCATTGGTTTAGAATGGGAAGGATGGTGACAGGAGAAAATGCCCACAGAGGGTTAATTTCATGGTCCGGCACAATGTTTGAATATTTTATGCCCCTTTTGATAATGAAAAATTTCAAAAATACTATTTTGGACCAAACATACAAGTTTGTTGTAATGATGCAAAAAAAGTATGCAAAGAAATACGATATTCCGTGGGGAATATCTGAGTCAGGTTTTTACTCATTTGATATTAAGCTTAATTATCAGTACAAAGCCTTTGGTGTTCCTTGGCTTGGACTTAAAAGAGGATTGTCCCGGGATGTTGTCATAGCGCCTTATGGTACGATTCTGGCTCTTAGGGTAGATCCGAAATCTGTTGTTGAAAATATTAAAAGGTTGAAAGAACTTGGCGTGGAAGGTAAGTATGGTCTTTATGAGGCCGTTGACTTTACACCGGAGAGAATTCCTTACGGGAAAAAATATGCTATAGTCAAAAGCTTTATGTCTCACCATTTAGGTATGAGTATGCTTGCTCTAAACAATTTTATGAATAAGAATGTGATGCAAGAAAGATTTCATTCAGATCCATATATAAAATCTGTTGAAATATTGTTGCAGGAGAAAGTACCGAACGGCCCAATGCTTCTTAAAGAAGAAGTAGAAGCTCAAAAGGAATTTGAAGAGCAGAAGAAAGAAGAAGTTAAGGCTGTAAGGGTTATAGAAGAGATGGATGGTATCCTTCCTCAAGTGCATATTTTATCAAACGGAGATTATTCTGTTGTATTGACAGATAGAGGAACAGGCTACAGCAAAAAGGAAGGAGTAAACATAACCAGGTGGAAAAACAGCTTAGATGAAATTTATGGGACATTTATATTTGTCCAAAATGTAAACTCAAATACCACTTGGTCTACAACTTATGCTCCGTTTTTTACAAAAGATGAAAAATATAGGGTTGTGTTTAAGCAGGATATGGCTAAATTTATTAAGAAAGTTGGGAACATAGATACAGAAACAGAGGTCATTGTATCACCTGAAGATGATGTTGAGATAAGGCGTGTGACGCTAAAAAATCACAGTGAGCATCATAGGGTGTTGGAAGTTACAAGCTATTTTGAGCCGGTTTTAAGCGACATTAATGCAGACATTGCACATCCTGCTTTTAACAAGCTATTTATTAAAACGGAGATTTTGTTCGACAGCGATATGATAATTGCTAATAGAAGGCCTAGAGATTTAAAGAAGCCGTATTTATGGGTTGCTCATGCTGTATACGTCGATGGCGGTGAGATAGTAGGCGATACGCAGTTTGAAACAGACAGGTCAAAATTCATTGGTAGAGGAAGAACTCTCAGAAATCCTGTCGCTTTAGAAACAGACAGGCCACTATCAAATTCAGACGGTTCTGTCCTTGACCCTATCATGTCATTGCGAAAGAGGATTAAGTTAGACCCAAATCAGACTGCGAAAGTTGTATACATCACGGCTGTGGCAGAATCAAAGGCGGAAGCTGTGAAATTGGCAAACAAGTACAAAAATGCCGGTGCAACGGAAAGAGCATTTGAAATGTCAGTATCCAGAGGTAAAGTTGAATTAGATTACTTAAACCTTAAATCAGACGAGTTATGGCTTTTCCAAAAGATGCTTCCGCATATATTGTTTTCAAGCCCTGTCAGGATGGCAAAAAAAGATACAATATTGAAAAACCAAAAAGGACAATCTGGACTGTGGGCATACGGAATATCCGGAGATATACCGATAGTCCTTTTAGAAATATGCAAAAAAGAGGAATTGCCTGTATTAAAGCAGCTTCTTAAGGCTCATGAGTATTGGAGGATGAAAGGATTATATGTAGATTTAGTGATTTTAAATAATGACAAAGGTGGATATATTGATGCATTAGGGGACAAAATCAAAGACGTAATAAATGGAAGTTTTGCATACAACATAATGGGGCAGTTTGGCGGAGTATTTTTAGTTAACAGAGGTAGTTTAAAGGAAGAAGATTACATTTTGTTAAATACGGTTGCAAAATTATCTCTTACTGCTGATATGCCTATTGAAAAGCAACTTGAATATGATGAGGTGGAGAAAAATAAAAAAGCCAAATTGCTTCATATAGATGAAAACAATATGAAAAAAACATATCCAGTTCCACTTAGAGAGAATCTGCAATTGCATTACAGCAATGGGTATGGTGGATTTTCTTTAGATGGACATAAATACGTGATAAATTTAGATGACGACAAGGTGACCCCTATGCCTTGGATAAATGTTGTATCTAACTATAAATTTGGATTTCAAGTTTCAGAATCAGGAAGTGGTTTTACATGGGCAGAGAACAGCAGAGAATATAAAATTACGCCATGGTCAAACGACCCTGTTCTGGACGAAGGTGGGGAAATTCTGTACTTAAGAGATGATTTAACAGGTGAATATTGGACGATAACACCAAAGCCATTAAGAGATAAAGGGCAATATATAGTTGAGCATGGATTTGGACATACCTTGTTTAAGCACGTATGTTCGGGGATTAACCATGAAATGTTAGAGTTTGTGCCTATGAACGATACCGTTAAAATATCGCTTGTAAAATTAAAAAACATAAGTGGTGAGAAAAGGAGGTTAAGTCTATATTACTTTATAAAGCCTGTATTAGGTGTTTCAGAAAGCATAACATCACCTTATGTAGTTACGGAGATGAATGAAGAAATTGATGGGCTCCTAATAAAAAATGTGTACAACGAAGATTTTAAGGACAGGATTTCCTTTGTAAGCTCATCTGTCAAAGTTCAATCGTACACTGGAAGTCTGTCGGAATTTCTGGGACCGGATTTTGACACTAAACGACCTGAAGCATTAAAAATGGAATCCCTATCGAATAATGTAGGAATTAGTTTAAGCCCATGTGCCACAATTCAAGTCATTGTCGAATTAGAAGAAAATGAGGAAAAAGAGCTGGCATTTTTACTGGGAACTGGCGTGTCTGTAGATGATGTTAGACGCATTGTAAGTTATTACAAAAATATTAATAATGTGAAAGAAGCGCTGAGTTACGTCGATACATTCTGGAATAACTTCGTCGGAACAATAAATGTAATGACACCTGACAAATCTTTAGATCTGCTTTTGAATGGTTGGCTATTGTATCAGACTATATCATGCAGAATATGGGCCAGATCTGCATTTTATCAGTCAGGTGGTGCATACGGATTTAGAGACCAACTACAAGATACGATGAATGTGGTGTACGTTGTGCCAGAGCTTACGAGAGCTCAAATATTAAACGCCTGCGCACATCAGTTTAAAGAAGGAGACGTACTTCACTGGTGGCATCCCGTGACTGACAAAGGAATACGTACGAAATACTCAGATGACCTTTTATGGTTGCCGTACGCTGTAGCGGATTATGTTACTGTAACGGGTGATACAAAAATACTAGATATACAAATTCCGTTTTTAAATGAAGAACCATTAAAAGACGACGAAGATGAAAGGTATGGCAAACCAGAAGTATCAGACGAAACTGCCACAGTATATGAACACTGTATAAGAGCCATAGAACATTCGCTGAAATTTGGACAACATGGAATACCACTAATGGGGTCAGGTGATTGGAATGATGGCATGAATATGGTAGGCAACAAAGGAAAAGGTGAAAGTGTGTGGCTTGGTTGGTTTATGCATGTCACACTAAAGAAATTTTCTAAGATATGCATTGAGAAAAATGACTATGAAAGAAGTGAAAATTATGAAAGGATTGCCAGTGATATAATAAAATCGATTGAAGAGTATGGATGGGATGGAAGCTGGTATAGAAGAGCTTATTTTGATAATGGCATCCCACTTGGGTCAAGCCAGAATAACGAGTGCAAGATAGATTCGATAGCACAATCATGGGCTGCAATTTCGGGAGCAGCCAAATGGGATAGAGTGAGAGAGGCACTTGATGCCCTTGAAAATTACTTGATTGACTACGATAATGCCATAATTAAGCTCCTATCACCGCCATTTGATAAAGGGGATTTGAATCCAGGTTATATCAAAGGGTATGTGCCTGGAGTAAGAGAAAATGGAGGTCAGTACACACATGCAGCGATATGGGCTATAATGGCTTATGCAATGATAGGGGATGGCGACAAGGCTTATAGGCTTTACTCTATGATAAATCCTATAAACCATACAAGGACGCCTATAGAAAACTCCAAGTACAAAGTAGAGCCATATGTAATGGCAGCCGATGTATATGCTGTAGAGCCAAATACAGGACGAGGAGGCTGGACTTGGTACACAGGTTCGTCAGGATGGATGTACAGAGTTGGCATCGAGCATATTTTAGGGTTTAGGAAAGAAGGGGATGCGATTATCATCAATCCATGCGTTCCAAAAGATTGGGCAAAATACAAGATAGAGTACACGTACAAAAATAGCACGAAGTATGTAATTGAAGTAGAAAATCCCGAAAGAGTCAACAGAGGTGTACGTGAAATCTCTATTGATGGGAATACAATTGGTGATAACAAAATCATCTTAAAAGATGACGGGCAAATCCATCATGTTCTTGTGGTTATGGGAACGAAAGTATCTGTCAAAGCATGAAAATCAGCAGATGAAGTCTATCTGCTGATTTTTCTTATCGTATTTGGCAAATATGATTGACTTTTTGTAATACTTGTTATATTATATATATAACATATATTACAGTGGAGGTGAAGGCAGACATTGCTGTTAAAGATAGAATTTGAGTCAGATGTTCCCATATATACTCAAATTAAAAATCAAATAATAGAAGGAATAGCTTTAGGCATACTCAAAGAAGGCGATGAGATGCCGTCTATAAGGCAGTTGGCAAGTGATTTTGGCATAAACCTTCATACAGTGAAAAAGGCTTACGATCTTTTGAAAGATGAAGGATTTTTAAATGTTCACAGAAGGAAAGGCTATGTTGTAACTAAAAATGCTTTTGCTGATGACAACTTTATTGAAGAATTGAAAAAGGATCTTCAACCTATATTGGCAAATGCATATTCAAGAGGAATGATGCAGGATGAAATATTGACGATATGTGAAGAAATACTGCGTAAATTCAAAAACAAAGAATAGGAGGTCTTTCAGTTGAATGGATTGTATTTTGTTAATCTTTTGATGCCATATCTCATATTAATTGTAATAGGCGTCATTACGCCGTTTATTACTCGAAAAACTATTGTATTTGGAGTACATGTTCCTAAAGATTTTTTGAAGGATAAGGAAATTCAAAGGATTAAAGTTTCATATATAATAAATTTTTTGACTGTAAGCTTAATCTTTTTGATTCTTGTCGTCATCAGGATGAGAAATATAAATTTTGCTGTTGGTGGTATTTTTGTTGAAGTAATCATAATGTTTGCAATGTATATGAAAGCCCACCATGAAATAGCTGCATTGAAATCTAAAAGAGAGTGGAGCAAGGGGAAAAAAGAAGTAGCAGTTGTAGACATAGATTTTAGAAAGGAAAAGATAGTTGTATCGCCTTTATGGTTTTTATTGCCTGCAGCAATAATAATTTTAACATTAGCTGTAGGGATATATATGTATCCTAATATTCCACAAAGAATACCTATGCATTTTAATTTTCGCGGTGAAGCAGATTCGTTTGCAGACAAGTCAATTTTGTCAGTGTTTTCAATATGCATAGTGCAGACAATTATGACAGCTTTGATGTTTTTTTCATATAAAATGATTGAATTAGCTAAGCAACAGATAGATCCTTCAGATCCAGAAATTTCAAAGGAAAAGAACTTAAGGTTTAGAAGAATATGGTCAGGTTTCGTCGTATTTGCATCTATTATAATTAACGCTATGTTGATGGTAACAGCATTTATTGTGTATGGAGTAGGGCGAAACTGGCAAAATAATATGGCTATTTTTTCGCTGTTGATGGTATTAGTCATAACAATCGTTGTAATAGCCATATCTATAAAGACAGGTCAGGGTGGTGAAAGGATAAAAATAGGCAAGGAAAATGAGAAGCTGACATCAGTTGATAGAGATGATGATAAATAT
>JASBVU010000115.1 GCA_029960905.1 Thermoanaerobacterium sp. | reverse complement strand
CTACTTTTTATTGTTGCTGATGGCATGGGTGGATGTAATGGCGGAGAGATTGCAAGTAGATACGCAGTTGAGATGGTTACAAAATACTTTTTTAGCAATTATAGTAGTTGCAATAAAGACAATGATTCAATAAAAAAATTTATTAAAGATGCAGTTAAAAGTGCAAACTCTCATGTTTTTAATAAATCTTTTTCAAATATAGATCTTACAGGAATGGGAACGACGCTAACTCTTCTTTTGATAGAGAATAAAAACTTTTTTATTGGACACATAGGTGACAGTAGAGCATATCTAATACGAGGCGATAAACTTATGCAGATTACTGAAGACCATTCTTATGTAGAAGAATTAGTAAAATTAGGCAGAATAACCCACGAAGAAGCAAGAAATCATCCCCAGAAAAATATTATAACGAGAGCACTTGGCATCGATGAGGAAATAGAGGTCGATATATTTACTGGCGATGTTTTCGAAAATGATGTCTTTTTGCTGTGCACAGATGGTTTAACAAATATGCTTACGGATGATTTGATTTTAAAAGAATTTAATAGCGCTGAAAGTATAGACAAAGCTTGCGACAATTTGATTAAAATGGCGAAGCAAAATGGTGGTTTTGATAATATTACTATTGTGGCGGTAAAGGAGGTGTGACGATATGATTGGTAAAATGCTTGGCAATCGATATGAGATATTGGAAAAGATAGGCGAAGGTGGTATGGCAAAAGTGTATAAGGCAAAATGCCATCTTCTGAATAGAATTGTTGCTATAAAGATATTGCGGTCGGAGTTCGTGTCGGATGAAGAATTTGTGAGAAGATTCAAAAGAGAATCACAAGCGGCAGCAAGTCTTTCTCATCCTAATATTGTCAGCATATACGATGTTGGACAAGAAGGGGATATATACTATATTGTAATGGAATATGTAAATGGAAAAACTTTAAAACAATTAATTAAGGAGACAAATGGACCTTTGCCTATATCAAAATCGTTGGATATAGCAAGGCAAGTATGTAGAGCTTTGGAACACGCCCATAAACACCATATTGTCCACAGAGACATTAAGCCACAAAACATATTAGTAACAGATGACAACATTGTAAAGGTAACAGATTTTGGCATTGCAAGAGCAGCTAATGGTTCTACAATAACGTATGGTGGAGGAGATGTCCTTGGCACAGCTTACTATTTTTCGCCAGAACAGGCGAAAGGTGCCATGATAGACGAAAAGACTGACATATATTCGCTGGGGATTGTCATGTATGAGATGCTAACCGGTAAAGTTCCTTTTGAAGGTGAGAGTCCCATATCAGTTGCTTTAAAGCATATACAGGAAAACATAGTGCCACCATCAAAGTTGAATCCTCTAGTACCTTATAAACTTGACAAGATAGTATTAAAGGCGACTGAGAAAGATATAAACTACAGATATAAAAGTGCAGCCGAACTTTTAAATGATATTGATACGTTTATAAGCGATCCAGATAAATTGATTATAGGTGATTTAGCTGACAATAATGTGACACGGGTTATGAAGACGGAAGAAATTAACGAGAAGATGATGGCTTCAAAAACACCAAATAAAAGAAAAGGCAGAAAAATTTTAAGGAATATAGGAATTGCAATATTGGTTTTGGCACTTATGGCTTCTCTGTCTTACGGTACGATGTATTTTTTAAACAATATGGCGACTGCTGCTGAAGTGAAAGTGCCGGATATAAAGGGTCAAACGCTGGATAAAGCAACTACAGTATTAGAAAATAGCAATTTGAAATTAAATATAGCGGATAGTCAATACAGCGATGCTCCAACTAACACTATTTTGTCACAAGATCCACCAGCTGGAGAGACTGTAAAAAAAGGTTCTACTGTTAATGTAGTAGTTAGCAAAGGGAAACAGAATTCCGTTGTTCCTAATGTTATAGGTAGTGAGTACAGGGATGCTCAGTTGAAATTAAAAAATAGTGGGTTAAATGCAAATTTAATTTGGGATTACAATGATAGTTATCCAAATGGTTATGTATATGATCAAAATCCTAGACAAGGTGTGCAAGTTGAATACAATACTGTTGTTGATGTTTATGTAAGCAAAGGAGCAGAAATGGTTACAGTGCCTAATGTTCAGAACATGTCACTTGATGATGCAACAAAAGCTTTGGAAGATGTAGGTCTTAAGGTTGGAAATGTAACTACACAATCCAGCGACAGTGTGCCTGATAACTTTGTGATTTCACAAAGTATACCTCAAGGTACCAGCATTCAAAAAGGTAAATCTATTGATTTGATTGTAAGTCAATCAACACAGACGCAGCAGCAACAGCAACAAACTCAATTGCCGCAAGGTTATAAGACAAAAGAGATTACAATTGATTTACCTAATCAAGAAGGTCCTATGAAAGTTGATGTTTATGTAATACAAGACGGCAATAAGACATTGCAGTATTCAAATACGTATACCTATGCAGACAGCCCAATAACAGTGCCAGTTAGTGGCAAAGGCAATGTTGTTATTGAAGTTGATATAAACGGCAATGTTTACGAGACAATGGGGGCGAAATTTTAGTGATACTGGTAGGAAGAATTGTTAAAGGCATTGGAGGCTTTTACTATGTTTCCACAGAGCATGGCGTCATAGAATGCCGTGCTCGTGGGAAATTTAGGATTTCCAATATTGTACCCATTGTTGGAGACTATGTTGATGTTGAAACACAAGATTTAAAAGATGGCTTCATAGTAGATATACATGACAGGAAGAATCAATTGGTAAGACCTCCGGTGTCAAATGTGGATCAAGCGATAATTACTTTTTCGATAGTTAATCCTGATTTGAACAGGCTTCAGCTTGATAAGATGATTATATTGGCTGAATTAAACGAGATACATCCTGTTATCTGCATAAATAAAATTGATTTAGTGAGTGAAGATATTTACATGCCAATGTACAATCTATATAGAAAATTAGGTTATGATATAATTGCCACTTCTAAATACGACGGCATCGGAATTGACAAATTAAAGACAATTCTAAAGGGCAAAACCTCTTTTTTTACAGGCCCATCTGGCGTTGGAAAATCTTCTTTGATAAATTGTATTCATGGACATGAAAGACAAGAGATTGGAGATTTAAGCGAAAAGCTTAATAGAGGGAAGCATACGACAAGAAATGTAGAGTTAATGCCTATTGATGGTGGATATGTATTGGATACGCCAGGCTTTACTTCATTAAATCTGGATATTGATGAAAAAGATCTCAAAAAGTTTTATAAAGATTTTCAAGAATTTGAAGCAGATTGTAGATTTAATTCGTGCCTACATATTAATGAACCTAATTGTGGAGTTAAAAGTGCTGTTGAGAATGGACTGATTGATAAAACAAGGTACGCAAATTATTTAAGTTTGTATAGTGAACTAAAAGCGAACAGAAGGAGGAAGTATTAACAATGGAAATTTCTCCATCGATTTTATCGGCTGACTTTGGAAATTTGTTATCTGATATACGAAAAGTTGAAGCAGAGAAACCTGAGTATTTACATATAGATATTATGGATGGGCATTTTGTTCCTAATATAACGATTGGACCATTGGTATTAAATGCCTTAAAAGGTAAAACTGGAATTCCATTTGATGTTCATTTAATGATAGAAGAGCCTGATAGATACATAAAAGAATTTGTCGATGCTGGAGCCAAAAATATAACGGTACACCAGGAAGCATGTATACATTTGGATAGAACTCTGCAATTAATAAAATCAATGGGCATAAATGCAAGCGTTGCATTAAATCCTGCAACACCATTAGACACATTACGATATGTATTGTCGTCAGTTGATATGGTCTTGATTATGACCGTAAATCCTGGGTTTGGAGGGCAGGTATTTATAGATGGCATGTATGAAAAAATTCGCGAATTAGCATTTATTAGAAATGAAAAAGGGTTAAATTTTAAGATAGAAGTAGATGGCGGAATTAATATTGATAATATAAATGATGTGGTTTTGGCTGGGGCTGATGTAATTGTAGCTGGATCGTCCATATTTGCCAAAGGAGATCCCGGTGAAAATTTAAAAAAACTTAGAGGAGCAGTACTAAAATGAAGGTTTGTATTATCTCAAATGGAGAATTTAAAGATTCTGACTATTTTAGAAAAATAATTGGTAAATGCGATGCTGTAATATGTGCAGATGGTGGAGCTAATATAGCTTACAAGTTAGGTATAGTACCAAATTACATTGTCGGCGATTTGGATTCAGCAGATGCACAAATTATCGATTATTATTTGCAAAAAGGCGTAAGTATTGAAAAATATCCTACTATGAAAGACGAGACTGATAGTCAACTTGCAACGATAAAGGCTATAGAGATAGGTGCTAATGAAATTGTGTATTTAGCGACAATAGGTAGCAGATTTGACCATTCATTAGCGAATTTATCGCTTTTGTTGTACCTTGTTAAGAGAAAAATAAAGGGTAAAATTTTGAGTGAAAAAAATGAAATTTATCTTATTGATGATTTTATCGAATTGGAAGGTAAAATAGGTGATGTAGTTTCTTTGATTCCGTACAGTATAGACGTTAGCGGTATTTACACTGAGGGGTTGTTCTATCCTTTATCTGGTCAGGATATGTCATTGGAAATGCCTTATGGTATTAGCAACGTATTTACAAAAAATAAAATTAAAATAAAGATTAATGGTGGTTATTTGCTTGTGATAAAATCTAAAGATTAGCACAATATCCACTTCTTTCGAATAAAATATTATAAGAAAGGGGTGGATTTTTGTGTGGGATAAAATTTATAAAAAAATGAGAATATTAAATAAAAAGCTGAATTATTCAATTGGATATATTGTAATTTCACTTGGAATATTCATCATTGTATTGTACATACCAAGTTGGCTATGGATGATCCTTTTAGGATTTGCCGTAATAATGATTGGTTATTTTATTAATGCATATTTCAAATAGTAGATAAATAGTTTAGAAGTAGAAGGATAAAGGGGGATGTGTATGAGTAAAAAAAAAGAACCTAAAATATACTACATTAGAATTCCTGATTTTGTTAAAAAGCTTTTGTCTGCATTTACTAAAAGCAAAAAATAAAAAGCGTGCATATATGCACGTCTTTCTTTATATAGCTCTCTTAACCCTTCCTGATCTTAAGCATTTTGTACAAACATTTAATCTTACAGGTGTGCCATCGACTATGGCTCTAACACGCTTTAAGTTTGGCTGCCATTTTTTAATTGATTTTCTATGAGAGTGACTGTATTGATATCCTGCCATCGGTGTTTTTCCGCATACATCACATTTCCTCATCATGTGCACCTCCTCTTTGTCAACACTAACATTTTAACAAAAAAATTAATAGACTTCAAGAAAAATTGCTGCACAACATTTCATTATCTCCACGCAACAATGATATTTTAACATTATATTTTAAAGCTGTAAATACTTTTTAATTAAAATTTGCGTTTGGCTTAAAATATAACAATTTTTTTCTTTATTGATGATTTAAACTGGATAAGGTAAAATATAATTATAATAGGAGGTTGTAAAAATGGAGCAAACAAAAAACAATTTAGGAAAAATAGATATTTCTGTAGATGTAATTGCATCTATGGCTAGTTACGCTACATCTGAATGTTATGGCATAGTAGGTTTAGGGAAACGAGGACCTGATGGATTAATTGAGCTTTTTAAAAATGAGCAGTCAGGTAAAGGAATAAAGGTTACGTATGATGAAGATGGAATTGTTATAGATTTGTACATTGTTGTTGAATATGGAGTTAATATTAAAACAGTTGCTGCAAATATCATTGAAAAAATCAAATATACTATAGAGACATATACAGGTGTTAATGTTAAAAACATTATTGTAAATGTACAAAGCATAAAAGTTGATTTTTGAGGAGGAAAAACGGTTGGATCGTTTAGATGTTAATACTTTAAAACTTATGTTTAAGGCCGGATCTCAATATTTAACAAATAAATCAGATGAAATAAATAAATTAAATGTCTTTCCTGTTCCAGATGGCGATACAGGTTCTAATATGGCTCATACATTAGATTTTGCTGTTAAAGAAATGGAAAAAGCCTCTGATGATATGAATGAGGTGTTAAATAATCTTTCTAGAGGTGCTCTCTTAGGCGCCAAAGGGAATTCAGGCGTAATTTTATCTCAGATAATTCGAGGATTTGCCAAAAGTCTTTTAAATCATGATGAAATTACGACAAAAGATTTTGCTGAAGCATTAAATACTGGCTCATCAATTGCATATAAGGCGGTTATGAAGCCTACGGAGGGGACTATTCTAACTGTTGTAAGGGACTGCGCCAATGAGGCTTTGAAACTAACAGCTA
>JASBVU010000114.1 GCA_029960905.1 Thermoanaerobacterium sp. | reverse complement strand
GACAGTCGCGCCGAGCACACTTACGACAGAACCCACAATTATGACATTCGCTATGTTTTTCCCTAAGAACTGTTTGAGGATGTCTGCTATTGGAGAAGCGCTTTTGGCAAGCTGGCTTTGTGGCATTGCACCCATTGCGGAGAGATTTATGGCTAAGTACATAACTACTGCGATCAAAATTCCGAATATTGTGCTTAACTTTACGTTTCTTTCAGGGTTTTTGATTTCTTCAGCAGTTATTGACGCTGTTTCAAGTCCTACAAATGCCCACAGTGTTGAAGTAGCTGCTGCCGATAAAGTATTCATGCCTTTTCCTGCAGGAAATAATGGCATTACATTGCTTGACTTGAAATGTACTGCTGATACGATTATGAAAAACAAAAAAAGACACACTTCAAAAACAGTTATTGTTGTTTGAGTTGAGCCAGCTCTTTTTACACCTATTATATTAATTATCGTAAAAACCCACAAAATTCCACTGGTGTACAAAAAAGCAGCTAAATGGTTTTGAGATAAAATCGGGAACAAGGCGCTTGAATAACTGGCAACCGCAATGACGACGGCAGCGTTTCCTATCCATGAGCCATTCCAGTATAGCCACGCATTGATGAAACCTATAAAGTCTCCAAAAGCCAATTTCGAATATTCATACGGGCCGCCAGCTTTTGGGATCTTTGAACCTAAATTTGCAAATGACAATGCCAATAATATCGATCCAATGCCTGTAATAAGCCATGCAAGTATTGTTGCGCCTGGACCTGATTTAGATGCTAGCGTAGCAGGAAGCATGAATATGCCGGAACCCATCATGTTGCCTGTCACAAGCGCTGTAGCAATAAATAGGCCAATGTCTTTTTTAAGCTTTTGTGTTTTGTCCATATAGTACAATTCCTTTCTATAAATTTTTGAAATAGCATAATTAAATTAGCACAGGAAAGTGAAAAAGTCAATGAATAATTTTGCAAAAATGATATAAAAAATGCAGGATATAAAAATCAAGCTTTATACCTGCATAAACCATGTTTATTCAATTGAGTTTACATCATAGGGTGTTTTTTGGTACACATAGTAATTTAACCAATTTGAGAATAGTAAATTTGCATGGCTTCTCCATTTTACAATTGGCTCATTATTAGGGTCATCTCCCGGGAAATAATGTTTTGGTATTTTTATCGGTATGCCTTTTTTTAAATCCCTTTCGTATTCGGATTTTAGCGTCAATGGATCATATTCAGAGTGGCCTGTCACAAATATCTGTCTGCCTGATTTTGAAGCTACTATGTATACGCCTGCTTCGTCGGATTCAGAAAGTATTTCAAGGTCATCTACAAGCTCTATATCTTCTTTTCTGACTTCCGTGTATCTTGAATGGGGCGCATAAAATTCGTCGTCAAAACCCCTTAATAAGTCGACATTTTTCTTAGATACTCTATGCAAAAATACGCCAAACATTTTCTCTTTCAGAGGATATTTAGGAATGCCATAGTGATAATATAGACCTGCTTGAGCACCCCAACAAATATGAAATGTGGAAAATACATTGTGCTTGCTCCATTCCATTATTTCTTCAAGCTCATGCCAATAATCAACATCTGAAAAGTCCAAAGTCTCCACTGGTGCTCCGGTTATGATGAGACCATCAAATTTTTCGTATTTTATGTCATCAAATGTTTTGTAAAAAGCTTCTAAATACTCTGGTGCAGTGTTTTTAGATTTGTGGGATGCCGCATAGAGAAATTTTAGATCGATTTGCAGTGGATTATTGCTAAGTAGCCTTAATAGCTGCGTTTCTGTCACGCTTTTTGTAGGCATTAAGTTTAAGATTGCGATTTTTAGTGGCCGTATGTCTTGGTGAATTGCCCTTTCTTCAGCCATTACAAATATATTTTCTTTAGCTAAAATATCAATAGCAGGTAATCCATTTGGTATATTGATGGGCATTTGCAAACCTCCTTTTATATTAAATAAAAACGCCTCAGAGATGAGGCGTAGATATTCACATCTACTCATCTCCCAAAGCTAAACGCTTTGCAGGAATTAGCACCATTTTCATAAAATATGACGGTTGCCGGGTTTCACAGGGCCAGTCCCTCCACCACTCTTGATGAGTTTTAATTTATAGTATTAAATTGTTAAATTAATTATATATTCATTGAAGATTGATGTCAATAATATGAAAGTCACTTTTCGCTTTTATTCGCATATTATTAACTTGTTTGTTTATAAATAAATTAAAACATTTCGGTTTGATGCTTTTATTTAATATATCTTGCAATTATAATTGGATATAGAGGTGAAAGAAATGTATGATGTAATGATTATAGGCGGTGGACCTGCAGGGTCTACATTAGGAAGAAAACTGTCTAAAGAAGGATACAAAGTCTTATTGATAGAAAAGCATGTTTTCCCAAGGTACAAAGCCTGTGGTGGTGGAATAACGAGAAGGTGTTACAAGTTATTAGATGTTGATATAAGCGAATGCATAGAAGATGTTACATATGAAATCATTTTTAGATTTCCTAACGATAAAACGACTGCTTTACAAACTGATAAACCTATAATATACCAAGTAGACAGGGTTAAATTTGACAAATATTTAATTGATATGGCAGCTTATTACGGATGTGAAATACATGATGGCGAGACATTTTACGACTTTTATGAGCATGATAAGGGACTTGTCGTGGTGACAGACAAGGGTGAATATGAGACAAGGGTTTTGGTAGGTGCAGATGGGATAAACAGCAATATGGCGCATAAAGCAAGCTTAATAAATGGCAAAAAAGGCATAGCACTTGAAGGTGAGGTATACGTCGATAATAGCTTAATCGATGGATTAAAAGGGAAAGTTGTAGTAGATTTCAATGCGATAAAATACGGGTATGGATGGGTATTCCCTAAAGGTGACAGGTTATCTATTGGCGTTGGTACTTTTTTAAACAAAGTTTCAGACATAAAAGAAATGTTTTCTAAAATGATTGAGGAAAATGTTGATGGAAATATAAAAGACTGCAAAATTTATGGTCATCAGTTGTCGTTTCCTGATGGAAGCAATGGAACATTTAATAACGATAAAATAATATTGATTGGAGATGCTACAAGGCTTGCTGATCCATTTACAGGTGAAGGAATATACAATGCTTTGCTTACTGCAGATATATCCTTTGATGTTATAAAAAAGCATTTCAATGGAAAATGTGGATTGGACGAATATACTCTTAGACTCAATAGAGAAGTTGTGCCTGACATAAGATGGGCATACAGATTAGCGCAATTTACATATAACAATATGGACTTCATAGAAAAATCCGTCAGGTATTTTCCTAATGTGCTATCATACTTTGTAGATATTATGATGGGTGATAATACCTATATGAATTTTAAGTTAAAAGTTCCAATGTATGCACTGCGCATAATGAGCTCTAAGACGAAAATTAAAGTAGAAAAAAACGTGCCATGAAGTAATTGACTTTAAACTGCAATTAAATTAAACTATGTATAGGTGATACCCCTTATGAGTATAGAAAGGAGTGTTTAAATATGAGTTTATTTGGTCCAAAAGGCGAGACTACAACGATTGATGTAAAGGGAATGTCATGCAATCATTGCAAAATGACTGTAGAGAAAGCATTAAAAGGCCTTGATGGAGTATCAAAAGCGACAGTTGATCTAAATAAGGCTAACGTAACTGTGACATACGATCCCAAAAAAGTTACTATAGATGACATGAAAAAAGCGATCATTGACGCAGGATATGAAGCTTAAAATATTGCGATATTTTATATATTTTTAACCGCCAATGCGGTTATTTTTTTATATTTAATGTATAATAAAATTAAAAAATCTTATTTACAAAAGGCTTCGTTTGCTATATAATAATTACATAAAATCCAATCGGAATAGTATATATTTAAAGGAGAGGATATAATGTCAAAAATAGCAAAAAGTCTTACGGATTTAATAGGCAATACGCCGCTATTGGAATTGTCTAACTACAATAAAGAAAATAACCTTGAAGCAAGGCTGATAGCAAAATTAGAGTATTTTAATCCATTAAGCAGTGTAAAGGACAGAATTGGATACGCAATGATCAAAGATGCGGAAGAAAAAGGGCTTATAAATAAAGATACTGTCATAATTGAGCCAACCAGCGGCAATACAGGAATAGCACTGGCTTTTGTTGCAGCGGCTAAGAAATACAAGTTAATCTTGACTATGCCTGAGACTATGAGCATTGAAAGGAGAAATTTGCTTAAAGCACTTGGTGCTGAAATAGTGTTGACTCCAGGGGCGGAAGGCATGTCTGGAGCTGTAAAAAAGGCTGAAGAGCTGGCTAAGCAGTATGGTAATGCATTTATACCACAACAGTTTAAAAACCCAGTAAATTCAGAAATACACAGAAAGACGACAGCAGAAGAAATATGGAGAGACACTGATGGAAATGTAGATATATTTGTTGCAGGTATTGGCACAGGTGGAACAATCACAGGTGTTGGTGAAGTTTTGAAATCAAGGAAACCTGATGTAAAGATTGTAGCAGTAGAGCCTGCTGATTCTCCGGTTTTATCTGGCGGGAAACCTGGTCCACATAAGATACAGGGTATAGGAGCTGGATTTGTACCAGATGTTTTGAATAGAGAAATCATTGATGAAATATACCAGGTTAAGAACAATGAGGCATTTGAGACGTCAAGAGCATTGGCAAAATCTGAAGGATTGTTGGTTGGAATATCATCAGGTGCAGCCGCATTTGCAGCAACTCAGATTGCAAAGAGGCCAGAAAACAAAGGCAAGACGATAGTCGTATTGCTGCCTGATACAGGTGAAAGGTATCTTTCTACGACATTGTATCAAGATTAGGATTAAACAAAATACTTTAACATAAAGAGATAAAATGATATAATGTATATGACAATTAAAAAGAGGATGAAGCTCCCTCGTTTAAATTGCTGAAAAGCTGATGGCTTCTACAAATAAAGTAGATAGCTGTCGGCTTTTTTATATTCTTTCGATATTCTAATTAGTTCAGGAGGTGTGACAAATGACGTTTCAAAGTATATTATTTATAAATGCTGATGATATTACAAACGTTGATTTATTAAATGAACCAGTATTTTTTAAGGATTTGAATATTGATCAAATAATAGATGCAATAACATTTGGCAGAAACGAATATAACCTTAAACCGTTTTTTTATAAATCGCCTATCGATAAAGAAACAATTATATACCGTCAGGAAATAATGAAGGAGTTAGAAAACAATACACTTTTTATGTCTATAAAATCTTTTTCTGAAAAATTTCAGCGTATGAGGGAAGGTTTAAAACAGGTTGATAAGCTTTATTACAAATATCAAAAGGAAAGATGGTTTTTAGATGCAGTTAATTTATATGTTGACGCTGTAGTTTTTCTTGCCAACGATTTAGCACAGATTGATTTAAAGTCTACCGGCTTTATCGCATTTCGAGAATATATTTTAAATTATGTTAAAAGCGATTTATTCATATCTTTAAACAATGCGACAAAAAAACTTGAAGAAGATTTGTCATCTGTAAAGTACAGTATTCTCATAAGAGGAAACAGTATAAAGGTAAGCAAATACGAATTAGAGATAAATTATAGCGACATTGTGGAAGAAACTTTTAAAAAGTTTAAAGAAGGAGAGGTAAAAGATTATAGGAAGAAGTTTTCAGAGTACGATGATATGAATCATGTGGAGGCAAAAATTTTAGATTTGGTAGCCCAACTTTATAAAGATATATTTGAGGAGCTTGATGATTACTGCATTAAAAATAGCCATTTTATAGATGATAGAATCGGTACATTTGAACGTGAGGTACAGTTTTATATGTCGTATTTGGAATTTATTTCGAAGTTTAAAGATGTAGGATTGAAATTTTGCTATCCGAAAGTTGACAGCGAATCTAAAGAAGTTTTTGACTATGGGTGCTTTGATTTGGCATTAGCAAATAAACTTATTTCTAATAAATCGACAGTTGTTACAAACGATTTTTACCTAAGTGGCAAGGAGCGAATCTTTGTGGTGTCTGGACCTAATCAAGGAGGTAAGACTACGTTTGCCAGGACATTTGGGCAAGTTCATTATCTTGCAAGCATCGGATGCACTGTTCCAGGTTATAAAGCGCAGTTATTTTTATATGACAATATCTTTACACACTTTGAAAGAGAAGAAAATGTAAATGAACTTCACGGTAAGTTAGAAGATGAATTGATTAGGATTTATGATATTCTCTCAAAAGCTACGTCAAATAGCATCGTCATACTAAATGAAATATTTACTTCTACCACATTGAAAGATGCCATCTTTCTCAGCAAAAAGATAATGGATAGAATTAT
>JASBVU010000113.1 GCA_029960905.1 Thermoanaerobacterium sp. | reverse complement strand
ATGTGCTTTTTATTGCCCATGGAACAACACAAGCTACAAATGCACTCCTTGAAGGAGATGTTGTTCCTGTTGGAATAGTTACTATTGGCAAGGGCTTGGAAGGAATAAAATCCAAAAGTGATACCAATATTGGCGATATAGAACTTGCACCAGGTAAATTTTTGAAGACATTTAATAAATATATTGAGATAAATGATGATTTTGATAGAAGCATAGAAAACTCTATATTAGAGTTAAAACACGAAAATGTTGGTGCAATAGTAGCAGCAGAGGCATTTTCAGTTGACGACCCTGAACACGAGAATAAAGTAATAGAAATATCAGAAAATCAAGGATTACCAGCTACGGCAACACATGAAATTACAAAGCTATATGGACTTAAAATCAGGGCAAGAACAGCGGCAATCAATGGATGTATTCTACCAAAGATGATAGATACTGCTAATATGACTGAAGAAAGCGTTAAAAAATCTGGCATAAAAGCTCCTTTAATGATTATGCGTTGTGATGGCGGTGTAATGGATGTAGCTGAAGTGAGAAAAAGGCCAATATTGACAATGCTGTCTGGTCCAGCAGCAGGTGTTGCTGGTGCTTTGATGTATGAAAAAATCTCCGATGGCATATTTCTTGAAGTAGGAGGGACATCTACAGATATATCAGTTATTAGGAATGGAAAGGTAATGGTGAATTATGCAGAGATAGGTGGTCATAAGACATATCTTAATTCACTTGATGTAAGGACTGTCGGAATAGCAGGTGGAAGCATGGTAAGGTTAGGAGAAAAAGGTATAGAGGATGTAGGACCAAGAAGTGCACATATAGCTGGTCTTCCATATTCAGTGTATGCAGATCCTGATGAAATAATAGAACCGGAAATAGTGTATATTAAACCTAAAGAAAGTGATCCAGACAACTATGTAGCCATTAAAAGTAAAAATGGAAAAATGTTTGCAGTTACAGTTTCATGCGCGGCAAATGTATTAGGATACGTCAATCAAAATGATTATGCATATGGAAATTGTAAATCGGCCAGAAAAGCATTTGAACCAATTGCACATAAACTTGGAATTACAGTAGAAGAAGTTGCAAATGAAATTTTAAAAAAAGCATGCAAAAAAGATTTAGAAGTAGTTGAGAAACTTATTGAAGATTACAAACTCGATAAGAGTACAACAGTTTTGGTTGGGGGTGGTGGAGGAAGTGCAGCAATTGTACCATATCTTGCTGAAATGATGAATATGAAATACAGGATTGCAAAAAATGCACAAGTAATATCAACAATAGGTGTGGCACTTGCAATGGTAAGAGAAGTAGTTGAAAGGACAGTTCAAAATCCAACCGAAAATGACATAATGTCTATAAGAAGTGAAGCAAAAGAAGCGGTTATAAAAGCAGGTGCACTAGAAAACACAGTAGAAATATTTGTTGAAGTAGATTCACAAAAAAATATATTAAGAGCGATAGCAACGGGTGCTACAGAACTAAGATCAAAAGACATGATGAAGAAAGAATTAAACGAAAAAGAAATAATCAAAATAGCTGCAGATTCAATGAATATTAATGAGAAAGACACAAAGATAATGTTAAAACTAGGAGAAATGTATGTAATAATGGGTTTTAAAAAACAAAAGAGCTTATTTGGTCTTATTACAAAAACAATTGAACCTATAAGAGTGGTAGACTCAGAAGGAATAATAAAACTTAGCAAAAATAATGGTAAAATATTTAGAACAACTATTTTACAATTTGATGAGGCTTTAAATAAAGTTCTTGATGAAAATATATTTTATGGTGATGGAGGAGCAGAAATACCAGACTGTTTTATAATATTATCAAATAGATTAGTTGATCTATCAGGAATGGTAGATAAAAATCAGATAATGTCTTTAGCAAAAATTGAGTTAAACGGGCATAGAAAAGATGAAGAGATAGCTATTATTATTTGTAAAAGGTGAAAAAATGATACCATCTATATTTTTAAATAAAGAGGAATTAATAAATCAAGAACTTAAAAATGATTTATATTATGACAGAATAAAAAACATTGATTTGTCTGACATAACTAGTATAGCATGGGATAGAGGAACAAATGAAGCTAAAAAGTGCAAGAATCAAGATATAAATGTATTATTAAAAAAAGAAGGAATAAATTTTGAGATTAATAATGCGTATTACACACCTGGTTATATAATATTTAGTCAGATTGCTACTAATGAAAAGAAGATAACTATATATATAAAAAATATAGAAAAAGAATTTATTCCGTCAATTCCAGAAGAGTATTCTTTTTGGGAAACAAAAGACAGACTTATCAATTTATTTCTATGCCATGAATATTACCATTATCTTGAGTACTATTATATAGGGCTTACATCTAATATTGAGAAAGTCAATCTTAAATTCGGGTTTATTAATATGAAGAAACAGTTAAATTCATTAAATGAAATTGCGGCACATGCCTTTGTAAAAGAGTTTTACGATATATGGTAGGTGATATATAATGGGAAGATATGATGTCGTTGTAATAGGCGGGGGAGTGTCTGGAACAATTGCTGCAATTGCGGCTGCACGGAATGGTGCAAAGACATTATTAATTGAGCAATATGGGTTCCTTGGTGGATCGCTGACAAATATGGGGGTTGGTCCAATGATGACATTCCACGCCGGTGCAAAACAAGTTATTAATGGTATACCGCAGGAAGTTGTAGACAATCTAATAAAGTATGGTGGAAGTCCAGGGCATGTACTTGACACAACTGGTTTTGTAAGTACTGTGACACCATTTAATGCAGAAATAATGAAATATGTGCTTCAAAAAATGGTCATTGAAAGCGGTGCTGAAATTTTATATCATAGCTTTTTAATAAATGTTGAGTTAGATGGAGCTAATATAAAAGTAATTCATATCGCAAATAAATCTGGTATTGAAAGGGTGGAAGCTGATGTATTTATCGATGCAACAGGGGATGCAGATCTTGCGGTAAAGTGCGGAATAGATTATATATTAGGTAGACCAGAGGATAATTTAACACAACCTATGACTATGAACGTTAGAATAGGTAATGTAAATATTGATGAAGTAAAAAAACACATGGAAGAAAATCCAAAAGAATTTACAATGGTAGACATAGAAAAGATAAAAACATCCAAAAGGCTTATGGTGAACGGATTTTATACGATATTAAAAGAAGCACGTATTAAAGGAGAAATAAACTTTGAAAGGGATATGGTTTTATTTTTTGAAACTGATATACCAGGTGAGGTTATAGTTAATATGACAAGGGTACAAAGACTAAATGGTACAAATATAAACGATCTTACAAAGGGTGAAATAAATGGACGAGAACAGGCTTTTGAAGTTTATAATTTCATGAAAAGGCATATACCTGGATTTCAAAAAGCATATCTTATTTCAACTGGACCACAAATTGGAGTTAGAGAAACGAGAAAAATTATTGGTGAATATGTATTAACAGCAGAAGATCTTATAACTAGCAAACATTTTGATGATTGTATAGCAATTGGAGGATATCCCATTGATATACATTCGCCTGATGGTGACAAAACGACATATATGAACTTGGGAGAAGATAATATTTATGAAATACCTTTTAGAAGTCTTTACAGTAAAAAAGTAAATAACCTTTTAGTATCAGGTAGATGCATATCATCAACACATGAGGCGAATGCAGCAATAAGAGTTTCTCCAATTGCTATGGCAACTGGTCAAGCTGCTGGAACCGCAGCGTATGTGGCTGTTAAGAATGGTAAGAAAGTATGTGATATTGATATTAAAGAACTTAGATCAATTCTTTTAAAACAGAAAGCGTATATATGAGGATGTATATTTAATTTTTTTATATGATTTAGTTAACTACTATTTTGACAAAAATTCAGATGATAAGAAAAAGCATATCTAAAAAATGGCTAAATTAGTTCTACAAGATACACAAGTTTATAATTATTTAAAAAAATGAAGTAATAAAATGCTTAGTAAAAACAAAATTATATTGGAGCTAGATGATCTATACTATAATATGGATGATCTACTTGATGCATTAATTAAACATTATAAAAACAAAGGAATAAAGTGTGAAAAATTATATGATGATAAATTACGTAATCCTGTATTATTAGTGGACTTAAAAAAATATGTAGTCAATGTGAAAAATATAGGACCTAATTTAGTACAATATACATTACCTCCAAGAACTGTGTGGCCAACCTTCATTCAGGCACAGCAAATAATATTAAAAGAGCTATGATTAGAGTATTGATAACTATGCATTTGGCGCTAAGAAAAATAAAAAGGGTATATAAATTAGAAATAAAAAAGTTTTTGAAAGATATTGATGGCGCAGAGCTTAAAATTAAATCGTCATTTTTTTATTCTAAATTGAGTGTTATACAAATCTTTGTAGATGCCTCCTTTTTTTAAAAGTTCTTCGTGATTCCCTTTTTCTATTATTTTCCCATCTACTACAACAAATATTATGTCTGCAGCAATGATGGTGGATAAACGATGTGCAATAACAAGGCTAGTTCGTGACTTTAAAAGTGGTTCTAGAGCCTTCTGTATAAAAAATTCGGAATTAGAGTCAAGTGCCGATGTAGCTTCATCAAATATTATAATCTTAGGATCTTTTAGCAATGTCCTTGCAATAGATATGCGTTGTTTTTCGCCGCCAGATAATTTTATACCTCTGTCGCCTACAATTGTATCGTAGCCATTAGGAAGAGATTCGATAAAGTCATGAATATACGCTGCCTTGCATGCATTTACTATTTCCTCATCTGTGGCATTTTGACGTGCAAAAAGTAAATTTTCTTTTATAGTTGTATTAAAAAGATACGTATCCTGTGTGACCATTCCTATATGACTTCTCAAAGAACTAAGTGAGATATTTCTTATATCTATTTCATCCAAAAAGATTCCTACGCTTTTTACATCATAAAGTCTGGGAACAAGATAGGTAATGGTAGTCTTTCCTGCGCCGCTTGGTCCAACTAAAGCCGCCATTTGACCAGGTTTAATTTCAAAATTTATATCTTTAAGAGTATCGTGTATACCGTCATAAGAAAAATAAACATGTTTAAATTTGATATCACCTTTTACATCATTAACAACTATTGCATTTTCCTTTTCGTGAGTCTCGCTTTTTAAATCTAAATATTGAAAGATTCGTTCAAACAATGCCAACGACCGAATAATATCCACGTGTATATTTGAAAATGTATTTACTGGACCATATAGTCTGGATACCAACGACACAAACATGACTATTCCGCCTATTGTGATAGTATTATATTTTATAAATATGATTCCTCCAACCAAATATATAAGCATTGGTCCTATCGCAATAAAAGTTTGTATGGTCATAAAAAACCATATTCCAATGATTGTCTCCCGAATTTGAAGTTGCGTTACTTCATTATTTACATTTTCAAATTCTTTATATTTTTCTTTTTCTTTTGTAAAAAGCTTAATAAGGAATATACCGCTTATATTTAGAGTTTCAGTTATTATATTTGTCAATTCCGCAAGCTTTGATTGAGTCTTAAGTGCTATTTCCCAACGCTTTTTGCCAACCTTTCTTGTAGGTATTACAAACAAAGGTAATGTTAGAAGACTGACGATGGCAAGCATCCAATTTGTATAGAATAGCGTTGCTGCAGTTGTTAAGAATATAAATATGCCAGACAAAAGCTGAATAAACGTATTTGAAAATACGCTTTCTATTCCTCCAATGTCGTTATTGATTTGGATGTTATTTCGCCTGTTTTCATTAGGAAAGCTTATAGACATGTGTTCTAAATGATTGTACATGATTGATCTTAGATCTCTGATTATGCTTTTTGAAACAATGCTGTTTAAATATGATTGTCCAACAGTAATAATATTAAGCAATAATGTTGTTGCAAATGACAAAAGAATATATATAACTAAAAGCTTCAAATTTTTCTCTGGCAGTGCAATATCTATTACATTTTTAGTTAGAATAGACGGAACTACACCTAATACGGAAGTGGAAATAACAGTCATAAACAATACTATCATCAGCTTCCAATAAGGCAAAAAATACTTTAGTATGCGTAAAATGAGTGATTTTGTGATGTGAGGCTTTTCATCAGTTTCTCTGTAAAATCTCTTTCCACGATATCCCATTGACTGCATATAAATCATTCTTTCATTAGTAGAAATCACGAATAAATTATATCAAAAGTATTGTTAATGTGTCAAAAATATTTCTCTTATACAATTTTTTGGTGGTCAAAAAAGAAAATAGCGATAATATATAGAGATGATGCATCACTATTCTCTATAAATGAGGAGCAAGGAAATAAAACTTAATTATTGTGTTCATTATGAT
>JASBVU010000112.1 GCA_029960905.1 Thermoanaerobacterium sp. | reverse complement strand
AAGATAAGCGATAAGGATATCGCTGAGTTTATCAGGCAAAATATCCGAAAAAACGAAGAAGAAGCTGCTAGAAAAAGAGCTGAAAGGCAGCAAGAAAAGGTCAATGAGCTTTTAGACAAAAGCGGCATTGGCTATAGATTTAGGCATAGAACTTTTGAAACATTTCAGGTAAATGAATATAACAAGCATGCTCTTATGGAAGCTCGAAAATTTGTTGAAAATTTTAATATACATTCTCAAGGATTACTACTTACAGGACCTGTAGGCGTAGGCAAAACTCACATTGCTGCTGCTATTGCGAATGAGCTGGTTAAAAATTTATATACTGTTGCATTCGGCAATGTTACTGACATCATTAGCTTAATTAAGAAGACATATAACAATGATTCCATAATGACTGAAAATGATGTGATAGAGATGCTTACACATGTTGATTTATTGATTATTGATGATCTCGGGAAAGAGAATCCAACTCAAAATACAAGTATGATTTTGTATCAAATAATCAACAGGCTATATGAAGATCAAAAACCAGTAGTCATAACTACAAATTACAGAGGGAAAGAGCTAGCAAAACAATTGGGTGAACGTGGAGATGCAATAGTATCACGTTTAACTGAAATGTGTGATCCAGTTATTATGGATGGCCCTGATTGGAGGCTTAAAAATGCAAGGAATAGCTGAGAGAGTTGAGGAATTGCAAAAGAATAAGACAAATGAAGAAGATAAAAAACAGCCGAAGTGCTTCATTTGCATGGATACAGGAATTATATTGTACAAAAGAATAACATCATTTGGTTATGAAGCTGAATATGCTGCGAGGTGTACATGTTCGGCTGGAAACCAATACATTTACGAAGGGCGAGAATGTAAAGATCATAAAAGCGAATATAGAATTGCTACCATTGATGAAGTATTAGACAAATACGAGTTAGCCCAGAACAATTTTCAGCAATGGATAGCAAAATCGAGGGAGGCAACAAACCATGAAGGTTGAATTTGAATTAAACGTACTTTGTGAAACTACTGGGCAACCGAAGAAAAAAGGGTCGACAAGAGGAATAGGTGAGCTTTTGAAGGAATATGAACATTTTTACCTGATACAGCAAAAGAAATATCGAACATGCATAAATAAGTGTGACGTTGTATGTGGACAGGCAAAAATAAAGTTTTTGGGGGTGTGAGGGATGACACCAGATGAAATAATTAAGTGCTGCGAGCGACAACTGGAATTAGGAAATAATAATGTGTTCTTTGTTATGCGTGGCAGATGGGGGAAAACAGATACAAGAAGATTATGGAAAGGCGGACCTAAAGGCAAGATAGTTGCAGAATTCATAAATGGACTTTATGTAATGTTTGACGCAAAAGAAGTTTTGGAAGCAGTAAAAAGACAAAAATTAAAGGTAGGTGTGAGAGATGGAAGAATTGATTGAAATTAAGAAAATTGCATTAGAGTTGATTCCTGGTCTTCCGGATGAAATCACAGACAAACTTTTTAGAATATGTGATTTAGCTGACAGCCTGATGATGGCAAAACCAAAGATAGATTCGGAATTAGTAAAAAGATATAAGGAAGGTGAATAAAGCAATGTGGGGAGGTTATAAAATATCTCACAGTACAAAAGAGGATATAGCAAATATCCTTGATTGGATAACAAAAGCAAGTGATTCTTTGGAATTAGGCGACAATAAAAAACGTACACAATTATACATCAAAAAAGCAATTGAGATATGCGAGAAATATATTAGTTAGGAGGAATAAGACATGCTTAAAGAAATGAAACCGGGACGCAAATACTTCATCATCAACATAGATGAGCCTTATGCAGCAGAGATTTTCGAGATATTAAAGCGCGGCCAAATGGCAAAAGGTGAATGGCCAGAAGGGGATATAAGCTTTGAAGAATGGCAGGAATTGACTTTTAGAGAGCTTAATGAGGGAGGAAATTGATATGTACAAAATAGTCATTCCGGGCCGACCAGTACCGAAAAGCAGACCAAGATTTTCAAAAACCGGACATGCTTATACACCACAAAGAACGAGAGAATATGAAGAGCTTGTTGGATGGAAAGTAAGAGAAATAATAAAAGAACCTATAAAAGGAGATGTAATACTTCATATAAAAGTCTACGTTAAGAGAAACATTTTTCCAGACCTTGATAATATAGCGAAGAGCATACAAGATGGTATGAACAAAATAGCATACTATGATGATAAGCAAATATCGTATTTGACAGTACAAAGAATCCATGGAGAAGAAGAAAAAGTAGAGGTCGAGATAGAGGAGGTATCATGATGAGCATAAAGCAGGTTCATATTTGCGATGGTTGCGGGAAAATGCTTGAAAAAGCAAAAGATATATATCGTTTATATTTGCAAACAAATGCTTTTTGGGATGGAACTGAAACAACATATTTAGAAGAACGCTTAGAATTCTGCTGGGACTGTACAAGAAATATTAAAAATGCTTTAGAAAAAATAGCGAAAAGAGAGGTAAATGGAAATGAATAAAATTGAATTTTTAGCAACAATACCGCCGATTCAGAGCGGCCTTAAATTCGGTGGTGATGGCGCAAGGGTACAGTTTGATATTCCTGAGACATTTTTATCAGAAGCCGTAAAGCTTGTAATATGTAAAAATAAAGTTTTGAAGGTTACAGTAGAGATTAAAGAGGGGTAGCTAAAGCTATCCCTGACTCTGTTTAGGAGGGGAAAAGTTGGCGAAGAAGAAAAAGAAGAAAAGATATAAAGATATAACAAAAGAGCTTTGGAATCAAAAATATCCGAAGGGATATGAGTTTTATAAGTGGCTGATGGAAAGCAACAAACAAGTTAGATTGTAGGAGGGGATGAGATGGCAATGGATAAGAAGAAATTATCCCAGCTAAAGTATTTGAATAAAGAAATTGAGTTACTCCAAAAAGAAATTGATAAAACTAAACGTGCCATAGATACATATACAGCTACTGATGTTGTAAAAGGTTCCGATTCAGAATGGCCATACATAAGGAGGACATTTCGTATAGAAGGAGTAGTCATTCCTGACTATGAACGACGTGTTAAACATCTCCAAAAAAAACTGCAAAGTAGATTAGATGAGCTTATAAAAAAACGAGAGGAAATAGAAGATTTTATATCAAAGATTCCAGATAGCTTAATAAGGCAAATTATAACTTTGAGATACAAAAACGGGTTAACATGGAATCAAATAGCTACACATATAGGAGGAAATAATACGGCAGACAGTGTACGAATGATGCATAATAGATTTTTTAATAAAAAGTAAAAATTGTTCGTTTTGTTCGGTTTTTCTATGTTATTATTAAAATGCAAAATCATGAGCAGCAACTTCATTAGAAATTAGAATATTTTTATCTATGTGAGTTGCATTGTACCAAATTTATTATTTTAATTCTTTTTGATAATTATGATGTTCAGAATTATTAAGCAAGAAGAAAAATTTTTTTGATTTTATAAAGGTTTACACCCTCTAATAGCTTTGATATAATTGAAGTATTAGGGGGTGATATAATAATATGACATTTGATAAAAATTATGGATATGATTTGCCTGAAAGGCAAATTATGATTAATAGTACTTTTGTATATAGTGAATTTCCTGAACTAGTAAAAGTTTTAGAAGAATATGAATCTTTAAATGAACATATAGCTATCGGATTTGATAAAAAGCTTCGTGAGATTTTAGCTAGAGAAAGTTTGGTAAAAATCTATGAAAGAGCTAAGGAAGAGTGGTCAGCGGTTAAGGATGGATTTAACTTAAAAATTGAACTACATAATTGGAGGGATAATATACATTGTCAGTTATGTGGACAGCATATAACAAAAAAATATTTTATTAAAAATAAAGTTAATGACAGAGAATTGTAGGTTGGCAGTGAATGTATTAAAAAGTACGATATTAATGTTGATTTACAGAAAGGACAAACCAAAGAAAAATTTTTTTACGAACAGCAAAAATTTGCTGATCGGATAAAGCGTGAAAAAACTTTTAATGAGAATATACCTGATGCTAAGTTGATTTTACGTTCTTGGAAAGATTTTTATGACAGTCAGCCTATTATGATTCCTTTCAACATTGAAAATAGCTTTAATAATATATATAATGAGGCTAATGCTATATTCAATGATTATATTGAAGGGAAAAGAAAGTATGATGCTATTAATGAATTTAAATTAAAAATTAACGATATGGAAAAATTGAAAAAAATCATTGAAACCTATGTTAATGAAAACAGAAATGATAAATTTTCTGTTACAAAGGATATGGAAAATTGGTTGTTAAAAAAAGTTGCGAATGAGAAAATGAAAGGATTTGATGGTAGGAATTATTATCATCGATTATTTAGGTATATAAAAAAGACTGGGAAGATTAATATTAAAACTTATGCATATATTCATGAAGAGAATTATATTAGACGACTATTATCTGATATTAGGCAGCATGTAGAAGCTGCACAATTGGTCATTAAAGAAATTAATTTTGAAAGAAGTATATTTGTATTAGAATACATTCAAACTCCTAATATACTTATGTCTTGTAGAATAACTGATATGCTTACATTTTTTGCGGAAGCTATTTTTAAGAGGAAAGATTACTTTATTAATTATGATAAACTATTATATGACATTGTTAATAAATGCAGAATTGAAGATGACGCGTCAATTGAATTTGCTATTTCGATATTGGACAGACGTTTTCGTAATAAAGAACTGAGTATTGAGTGGTATGGAATCAAATCAAATAAAGTTGAAATAAAATATCAAAATAAAGGATATTTGACTTTTGGTCTTTTTGATATTATTAACATTCATAAAAATTTTTTATTATTCAATCAAGATACTAGTTTTATTCAGTTGATAGATAGGTTTAAGAATGGACGACTAAAGCCAATTGATCAACTTAAAAGTGAAATTGCTGATTACCAATCAATAGAGAATGGTAGAATGTAATAATTTTGTTTTAAAAAGCTCTTTTTCATGGATAAAATTAGCTCAGGTGTCCCCTTCCTGGGCTAAAATCTTTTAAAAATTGTTCGATATTTACTTAGAAATTACAAAAAGGGGAGAATAAAATGTTTGGCGATTATATTTTTATTCAATCGGATAAAGTATATAAAATATTGTTTAAAAAGGATATTGTACCTAATTTCGAAAAACGGTTAAGTGAGATTAAAGAGTTTAAAAGTAAATTAGATAACTTATCTTATAATGATTTAAAACTTTTAAGAGCTGATATTGAAAGCAAGTCAGTGAACGCTAGTAATTCAGACATAATTTCGGTTTTAATTGGTACTTTATTAGGTTATTTAGCTGGTAAGATTGGGGAAACTAATTCATTATATTATTTAATAATAACAATATTAGCATTATTATCTCTTGGTGCTACTATAACTTACTTCATGAGATATAGATCAAAAATGGTATTTATTAAAGAAATAATAGATATATGTTTAGAAGAAAAAAACAATAAAGAATAAAAAATTAGAGTTTTAAAAAGATATTATAGATCTATTTAGAAGGATTTTGAAGATATTTGTAGAATATTACGGTAAGAAGAAAAATGGATATAATAGTAAAAGCTATTACTTACTATAAGTCATAAACTCTTTGCTTATGCACTAAGTACTTAATAATAAAGTTATCATGATTTATCCTTACCATATAAAATTAATAAAAGAATGGGGTAAGATAAATGGATAAAAAAACCATTTGGGAAACTATACCTAAAGTTATGATAATAATAGAAACGATTCTATTGTATATAATATCATGGGGAATTGGAACTTTTCTATTAAGTAAGTCTTTTAGCAAAATTGACTTAAATAATCCTAACAAAATAAGTATTACATACTATATATTTATGATTTTGGGTATTTTATTACTATTATTACCTTTTGCGAAAAGGGTAAAGGTTGGAAATATATTAGAAGTGGAAAGACAATTAAACGAAACTAAAAAAGAACTAGAAAGTTTTAAAAATCAAGTCAATATGAATTTGGGAGTAATTTTCACAGCAATTAATACGGTAGGGAATATTAATTCTAACACTTCAAATATTAATAATTATATAAATACAATGCCAAGCAATGAGGAAATTAAAAATGGCAAAAAAGAACTAGATGAAGCAGTAAAAGAAAATAAAGTTATTGATGAAATAGAAATAGATAATGAAAAAAATATATTTGAATTATTGAAGATAAGGATTAAACTGGAAACTTTACTGAGAGATCAAATTTTAAAAGTGGGTTTCGAAGATATCAATGATAAAAGGAATACTATGCATTTTATGTATCGATATTTGATGCAAATTTATCCGGAGTTAGAAAGAGTATATAGTACCTTTAGATATGTTATTGG
>JASBVU010000111.1 GCA_029960905.1 Thermoanaerobacterium sp. | reverse complement strand
AACCCAACAATAACGTATAATTAAATTTGTTCATATTTCTATATATTATCGGTATAAAAAAGCCAAGCGGAATAAAAAGTATAATATTCCCAACCACATTTTTTAAAAAAATATTTATTGGTTGTGTATTCATAAAAATAATTATATCTTTCATAGGAACAATATTTACATTTAGAACATAATTGGGCATAGGTGGATAAAATGTAATCGGGAAAAACACTATACTTATTAATTCAATTGCATATATAATAAACCCTGCTATAAATGTAACCATAACAATATTTTTTGTCAACTTAAACTGTTTTATAATAAGAGGAATGAAGAAAATAAACAAAATAACTTTTAACCCTATCGGAAAATTCATTCTCAAAATAATTCATCTCCTGAATATAACTTAAATAATCTTTCATGTATTACTTGTCAATCCTGATGCATAGTTCCATAACCGACTATTGTACATAGTATTTTTACATTTTTTAAAGCTCATCAATCCAATTCTTACGTCTGAGAATTTACCGGTAATTCCCTTAACTTTATAATATATCCACTTCATAAATATGTCAATTGACCAAAAGTATTAATTTTTTTAATACGAAAGTACTAAGATGGTGTTTCTTGTATGAAAAAAGTTGTAATGACCTTCTTCTTATAATAAAATAGATGTGTAATAAAATCATATTTAAGAAAGGATCATTATGAGTAATCTTTTATGGGTACTTGAATCAACAAAAAGTGATAAATTTCCATACAGGCTTAGCATCAAAAAAGACGATACGGTGCTTTTATCGCTGTTTGTGCAGAATAAATGGCCTGGTGCAGGAAGCCAGATATTTTGCCTTAAAGATACAAGCGATGATTCATCTGATGATTATGAAGTCGTAGAGAAAGTACCAATCATATCAATTGATCGGTATGGCAAGCGTCTGTCTGTAGTTTTAGACCGCGGTGTAAACAAAAGGTGTGAATTTCTATTCCTTAAAAAGAAATACAAAAATAAAGAAGGGGAATACGAACAGATATTTTGGAGAACACAGCAGGGCTTAAAGGAGCACAAGCCTCGTGTCAAGTTGACTGCAAAAGGAAACAATAATCTTCATATATTAATTGATGCAAATGAAAAATATCCTTGGAAATTTAACAATTGCATTGTTGAGAGAATACAATTGCCAGCAGGTGATTATGCATTATTCTATAATAATGAAATAAAAGCCGTCGTAGAAAGGAAAAGTTTTAAAAATTTTAGAGCCGACATCGCCAATTTGCCAATTTTACATCAGAAGCTAGGTGAATTGGAAAAATACAAGCATTCGGCACTTGTCATTGAAGCCAACTATTCAGATTACTTAAATCCTGACAAATTAAGCATTTATACGCCATCATATATGGCAAAAGTGATAGCTGAGATTTTTGCATTTCATCCAAAATTTCAAATCATCTTCGCTGGAAATAGAAAATTGGCTAATGAATGGACATTAAGGTTTTTCCAAGCCATCATATCACACGAAAGCGAATCAATACCTGATGTAGTTGCAGAAGAAATATCAAAATATCAAACGAAGAATGATTTTACAGGCGGAATTTATTATGACATTAGAAAAGAAATTATTGAAAATATTGATGGAGATTTTACAATAAGCGACTTAAGAAATAGATTTAGTAATGCCTCCGACTCCATAATTAGAAAGGTACTGAATGACCTTAAAAAAGAAGGTTTAATAATAAGTCAAGGAAGGGGAAAAGGCAGCACTTGGGTAAAAATACTAAAGTGAGTAAAGTTGCTTATATACAATCCTTAAATCATCTCAACTAATTCTTTGATTGTATTTTTAACCACTTCAATGAATTAATCGTTTGTTAATCGCTTTAATATACTGATTTTTTGAAATTTCCACTGCGATTACATCTTTTATGCTGACATTTAGAATAGAGTATAAATTAGTTCCGACTTTATAATAATTAGAAAAATTTCTATGATTTGTATCTGTTTCATGAGTTGAAAAGTATTTAATAGAGCCAATTTTTTTGCCAACAGACGTGACTTTATCAGGCGTTCCAATATAAGTTTCACCATTTAAAATAATTACCTTATCGTACGCCCAGCTACTCTCTTCTTTATAATAATTGGAGTTATTTTTAAAACAGCCTGCAGTAAACACAAAGATGAATACTAATATCATAATTATCAATATCTTTTTAGCCACTTTGCATTAATCCCCTCGTAAGAAAATCGCATTTTCTTGAAGTAATTTTTCAAGTACCATCTTCTTTAAATAAATTGCCAATGTCTACAACTGCATTTTGAGAAAAGCTCATTTTAACATTATCAGATGAAGTTAGCTCATAAACTTATTTAAAGTATGGATTAATATTCTTTTAAGTTTTTGTCAACTTCAGCAATATAAGAAAAATCTTTGTCATCATGTAAAAGGTATAAATTATTTTCAATTGCAGTCTCTGCTATAAGCAAGTCAATGGTACTACGTATTGTAATTCCTTTCTTTCTGCAAATAAAATAAAGTTTTGCTGCTGCTTCGTAGGATTTCATACCATTTTTTAAATCATAAAACCTCTGTGTACTTAAATATTCTTTCAATAATTTAAATTCTCTATCTGATTTTGCTCCTTGCAAAACTTCCTGATATATAAAAAAATTTATACCAAATGGCACACCATTTTTTATTACGTCTTCTAATTTTTCTACTTGCCTATTATTTATACCTTTAAAAAAAGCTATCAAAACTGATGTATCAACTAATATCATGATTTTCCCTCATCTTTTTATAATCATAGTTTTCGTCAAATTGTATTTTCCCTTTTAAATCCATTAGATTCTTCCTTTTATGGTTTTCTATTAATTCTTTTAAAGCTATATTAACAATTTCTTTCTTTGTCTTTATCCCGGTTATCTTCAAAGCTTCTTTAATAAGTTCATCATCTATGATAATATTTGTCCGCATAAATTATACACCTCCTTATGTGTATTTTAATACACATATACTTTTATGTCAACTGCACAAAAGCACTTATAAAATCATGCATGTTTTAAAACTCTATAACATCAATATATGTTTAAATCTTTAATAAAAGAGGGCAAAAAAATAAGATGCTTCTGTAGTAACTGCATCTTGACTATTTTATATATGTAACCAAAAGTTTTAATATTTCTTCTGCAATTTTACGTTCCCTGTCAGTACATTTATTAAGCAATTCTATTATCACATCTTCTTTTCCATCGTTATTTTTATTTTCTACTTCCCTTACCCCGAACAAAAGATAATCTGTACTTACATGAAGGCTCTTTGCAATCTGTATTACAAACTTTATAAATAAACTAAAACGCACATATTTTTATTGCTAAATAGTTTACTTTTTTCTATAATTACCTTATAATTTTGTATAAAAGTGTATAGGGGAAAGGTGATATAATTGAAAATTATAGATTTTTATGTCATCATTTTATTATTTTTAATTACTCTAATTACTTACTATACTGCTAATAGTATTGTTTTTATACTAATACAGTTCTTTATCTGCATTACAATAAGTATTTATACATATGTACTTAAAAACAATGCAAGAATAGACAAGCTAACCAGTTTATACAACAGGAAATATTTTGACTATATTTTATCGGATAAATTAAAACGTTTAAGAGGTAGGGCTAATTTAGCTCTTTTGATTTGTGATGTCGATAATTAAATTAATTAATGATACATATGGACATGTAACAGGTGACGCTGTGCTTGCAGAATTAGCAGATATTCTAAAAGCAAATATAAGAAAGAGTGATACTGCTTATCGGTATGGAGGAGAAGAATTTGCTATAATTATGCCTAATACAAATTACAATGAAGCAGAAGTTGTAGCAATGAGAATTAAAAAAGCGGTGGAAAAACATTATTTTAAAACGAATGTTACTGTTACAGTTTCTGTAGGTGTTGCAGTTACAGATTATAAAGTAAGTGCTATAGATATTGTTATAATAGCTGATAAGGCGCTATACATAGCCAAAAAGCAAAAAAACACTGTTGTATGTTTACAGATGTGAAAAGCCTCATTTATGATACGTCTCTCCCTTCATTATCTTAAATGCCCTATAGATTTGTTCTACCAATATAAGCCGCATAAGCTGGTGTGGAAATGTCATCTTTGAAAATGACAGCTTCAAATCTGACATGGACTTTATATCGTCATGCAAGCCTAAAGATCCTCCTATTACAAATGTTATATTAGAATTGCCCGCCGTCATGACACTTTCTACATAGCGGGCAAATTCTACTGAGTCCATTTGTCTACCTTCTATGCAAAGAGATATTATGAAGCTTCCTTTTCTGATTTTATCGGCAATTTTAATGCTTTCCCTTTGCATAACGCTTATTTTTTCTTTATCGCTTAAGCTTTCAGGGGCTTTTTCATCGTTTACTTCAATTATGCTTATATTGCAGTATGGCTTCAATCTTTTGGCATATTCTCGTATTCCATCTTCTATAAATTTCTCTTTTATCTTACCAACTGCAATTATGTCTATATTCAAAATTCTCCCTCCATTATACGACAAGGTACTTAGGAATGTCATCGCAAAAATCGCACTTATGAGGCGCTAACCAGTCAGTAAATGATACATCGTCAAGCATGTATATATCCGGCGGTTGTTCGTACACATCTACAAACTCCTCAATGGCATCCTCCAAATGTTTTTCACAAACAACGTACATAACAATATTCTCCTCATTTTCCTAACGTTATTGTAGTCATCCCGATATTCCCCGTCAATGTTCTGTACTTCACGCTTACTTTATCACCTATGTTTTTTGAATATATTACAGTTTTAAGCTGCACCATTGTATCAACAGGTTTTCCATCGACTTCGAGAAGTATATACCCTTTTTTAATGCCAGCTTTTTGAGCAGGCCCTGCAGGGTCTATGTCTGCAACGTATATTCCCTCAGCTATGACCACATCAGCATTTATATAGCTGGCTATCTCTCTGTCATATCCCACTATGCCTAAATAAGGTGCTTTAAATGTACCTGTAGCAATCACTTTTTTAATGATAGGCTTTATAATATTAATTGGTATGGCGAAGCCTAATCCCTCTGCCGTTGTGACTTTCGCCGTATTGATGCCTATTGCATTTCCTTGAGCATCCACTAAAGGACCACCGCTATTGCCGGGATTTATCGATGCATCTGTCTGTATCAAATCTTCCATGATTTTTTGTTTGTTATTTTCTTCTAATGGCAGGCTTCTGTTTAACGCGCTTATTATGCCAGATGTCACTGTCCTTTCAAAGCGGAGCCCCAAAGGATTCCCTATGGCTATCACCGTCTGACCAACTTGAACCTTATCTGAATCTCCCAAAGGTATGGTTGGGAGATTTTTAGCGTTTATCTTGACAACCGAAAGATCCAATGTGGAGTCAGACCACAAAACTTTTCCAGGCAGCGTATTTCCATCGCTTAAATAGATGGTAAGTTTCTTTGACTCTGGACTTGCCACATGGTTATTTGTAATAATGTATCCGTTTTTGTCCACAATAAATCCAGAGCCTACGCCTTCTACTTGTTTTTCCAATACGTAATACTGCCTTTCATACTCGATAGATGATATCCCTACGACAGCCTGCGTGTCTTTTTTTGCTACAGCTTCTGCTATCGTAGAAGGCTCTGCCTTAGGTATTATAACTTCTTTTTTTAGCGGAGCAGTGTTGGTGTATGGTAGTGGTATCACCTTCCCCCACAAAAATTTTGGAGCAATGTATGTAAAAACAAGTGAAGTAATCACAGCTATTATTACGACTGTCGTAAGATAAGACGGTCTTTTTACATTTCTATCGTCGCCGCTTTGCATCATATCACCTCATAATTATCATGTGTATTATGAGGTGATTTATTCTAATTTATGTACAAAAATAAGTCCTAAAGAGGACTTATTTTACCCTTTTTATATCTGCACCTAATTTTTGCAGTTTTTTCTCAATCGACTCATATCCTCTGTCGATATGGTAGATGTTTTTAACCTCTGTAGTGCCGTTAGCTGCAAGCCCAGCTATCACCATAGCTGCCCCAGCCCTTAAATCAGTGGCTGTAAGCGGCGCGCCAGTAAGCTTATGAGTTCCTTCTATGACAGCTATGCGGCCTTCCACCTTTGCATTGACGCCCATCTTCTTAAGTTCATCTAGGTATTTAAACCTGCCTTCATACACGTTTTCGGTAATAACGCTGACGCCATCTGCAAGAGCTAATAATACTGCCATCAGTTGCTGCATATCTGTAGGAAAGCCTGGATACGGCTGCGTCTTAATGTCAACTCTCTTTAACCTGCCATCTGTGGTGACTCTCAGTTCTTCATCATACTCCTCGATTTTCACACCCATTTCAGA
>JASBVU010000110.1 GCA_029960905.1 Thermoanaerobacterium sp. | reverse complement strand
ATAGAGAGAAAGGTCTTTTGAGAGAAGCATTGAAAGGATATATACCAGATATTGCTGTAGAAAGGAAAAAAAGCCCATATCCTAAGACACATAACCCGGTTTTTAAAGAGAAGGTGAAAAGTTGGCTTCAAAGGATTATTGACGATCCGTCTTCACCGATTTTACAGTTAGTCAGCAAAAAGGAAGTGCAAAATTTAATAGACACTGATGCGAAAGATTACGATCCAGCATGGTTTTCTCAATTGATGGGTGGACCACAGCTATATGCATACCTTATACAAGTAAATGAATGGCTTTTAAAGTACAAGATAAGAATTTTATAGATGATATTGCAGAAAGATCTTGACAAACAAATCAGAAAACAAGTATAATGTATACAGATAATCCTACTACGGTAGGGGGGTATTAACAAAACTTTTGACAAACTAAAAGGAGGAAATGATATGAGGTATGCATATGTTGATCAAGATATATGCGATAGATCGCCTTTTTGCCCAGCAAGTCACAGTTGCAAGTTTGGTGCATTTAAGTTATCAAGAAAGGGTTTGTTTCAAGTAGAAATAAACGTAGATAAAGAGAAGTGTACTGGATGTGGTGTTTGTACAAGGTATTGTCCACATGGTGCGATAAAATTAGTAAACGCATAGTATTTTAGAAAGGTATGTACGAAAGTATACCTGTATTTTCATCTATTTTCTTTTGCAAAATGAAATATGGTATAATTGTTATTAGATAATTTATGGGAGGGTGTGAAATGTCGGATTTTAGCAAAGATTTTTTGTTTGGCGTTGCTACGGCTTCGTATCAAGTTGAAGGTGCTTACAACGAGGATGGCAGGACTATGTCCATTTGGGACACATTTTCAAGACAAGATGGGAAGGTATACAAAGGTCACAATGGCGATGTGGCTTGCGATCACTACCATCTATACAAAGACGATGTAAAGATGATGAAAGATCTCGGCATTGAAGCGTACAGATTTTCAATTGCTTGGCCTAGGATTTTCCCTGCAAAAGGGCAGTACAATTCTAAGGGAATGGATTTTTATAAAAGGTTGACTGATGAACTTTTAAAAAATGACATTAAGCCTTTTGTTACAATATACCATTGGGATCTACCTCAATGGGCTGATGATTTAGGTGGATGGCTTAATAGAGATGTAGTCCAGTGGTACGGTGAATATGCTTCAAAACTTTTTTCTGAACTTGGTGGCGGATACATAAAAAATTGGATTACCTTAAATGAACCATGGTGTTCTTCATTTTTATCGTATTTCATTGGTGAACATGCGCCGGGGCATAAAGATTTAGGTGAAGCTTTATTAGTTTCGCACAACCTTTTGCTGTCACATGGCAAAGCTGTGGAAATATTTAGAGATTTCAATTTTGCAGATTCAGAGATAGGCATTACTCTAAACCTGAATGAAGTGTTTCCTGCATCAGATGGTGTCGATGACAAAGCTGCAACAATGATTGCTGATGGATTCCAAAACAGATGGTTTTTAGATCCAATATTTAAAGGCAAATATCCAGAAGACATGGTAGAGTATTTTGGCAAATTTGCGAAAGTCGATTTTATAAATGGTGAAGATTTGAAGCTGATTTCTCAAAAAATAGATTTTCTCGGGGTTAACTATTACACAAGAGCGGTTGTTAAAAAAGGAAATGATGGCATTTTGAATGTTGTGCAAATAGATCCTGGGAATGAAAAAACGGAGATGGGCTGGGAGATTTACCCTGAATCACTTTACAATATTTTGATGAGACTTAAAAGAGAATACACTTATGATATGCCATTGTACATTACTGAAAATGGTGCGGCATTTAATGATGTTGTTGAAGATGATGGGCACGTACACGATGAAAAGCGTACAGAGTTTTTAAAGCAGCATTTTAAAGAGGCTAAACGCTTTTTAGATGATGGTGGAACTTTGAAGGGGTACTTTGTGTGGTCGCTTATGGACAATTTCGAGTGGGCTCATGGCTATTCGAAGAGATTTGGCATTGTATATGTTGACTATGAGACACAGAGAAGGATTTTGAAGGACAGTGCCCTATGGTACAAAGACTTGATTTCTACGAGAACCATCTAAATATGAAAGTCGTGTGTTAAACAGTGAAAAAATGGCAGAGCACCAAACCTGCCATTTTTCTTATATTTTATTGACTATTGCCTTCTTCAATATTATAATTTATTAGTGATGTAATATATTGGTTATTATTTTTTTATTTACATTTGGTGCGAATCATTCTTATAAGTCGTAAATATAATTTATTATGGGTGAAAAAAGTTTTGGGGGAAGTAATGTGAATGAAAAAAGTATATTGATTGTGGATGATGATAAGCTAAGTAGGACTATTTTAAAGAACATTTTAGGCAGTGCCGGGTACAAAATTTACGAGTCTCAAAATGGGGATGAGGCTTTAAAATTGTATAGGCGCATTTTGCCAGATATGGTCATACTTGATGTAGTAATGCCTGGCCTTAGTGGATTTGACTTGCTTAGAATTTTAAGGGATGAGGAAGAAAATCAATTGGTGCCCGTGATACTTTTGACTTCCAGCGATAATTACGAAGAAAAGCTGCATGGGTTGGAGTTAGGTGCTGATGCTTATATAACGAAGCCATTCAATGAAAAAGAACTCCTTGCACAAGTCAAAAATCTCTTCCAGAGAATCGAGCACAACAGGATGGCCAATCCACTTACAGGACTGAGAGGCAATATCGACATAAAGTATGAGATAAGAAGGCGCATAAAAAATGGGTCATTATACGCCGTTTTATACATAGACTTGGATAATTTTAAGTCTTATAATGATTACTACGGTTTTTCCCGTGGTGATAAAATAATAAAGCAGACATCCAGGATCTTAAAAGATGCGCTTTTTAAGTGTGGAAATCCCAGCGATTTTTTAGGTCATATAGGTGGAGATGACTTTATAGTAATCACTACTCCAGACAAAATCGATGATATATGCAATTATATAATAAAGACCTTTGATGAGGATATAAAAAGGTATTACGATGATGAAGATTTGGCAAATGGCTATATAGAAGTCATTAATAGACGTGGAGAAATACAGAGATTTCCGTTTGTTTCAATATCTATAGCTGTTGTGACAAACGAAAACAGGAATTTTGATAATGAGCTTCAGATAAGTGCAGTGGCTGCAGAGATTAAGAGGAAGCTTAAGTCTATGGAAGGAAGTAAATACTTAAAAGATAGAAGGAAATGTTAGGCATACTGTAGGTATGCTGATTTTTTTTTAGGAGGTTTTATGTTGTTTTTAAAAAATCCTTATGTGCCTGATAAAAAAGTACATTGTGTCATCGTCGATGGAAGGCATCTTGATGTAGCGAATTCATTGAAAAAGATAGGAATAGAAGTCATAATGACAGAAAGACACAGTTCTCTTTACGATGCCATATCGTACCATCCGGATATAATCATGCACAATATAGGTGATGGTCAGATAGTTTTAGCACCCGATGTTGATGGAAATTTTGTCAAAAAAATCAAAGACTCAAATTTTGATGTAATATTTGGGAAGACTGTACTAAGTAGAAACTATCCTGGCAATATAGCATATAATGTAGCAAGACTAGGCGATTATGCTTTTCACAATTTAAAGTATACTGATCCAGTATTAAGGGATATATTAGAGAAAAAAGGAGTAAAATTTATACACGTTAAACAAGGATATACTAAGTGCAATATGGCAATTGTGGACAATATAAGTTTCATAACATCGGACGCAGGTATTTATAAGAGGGCTTCAAAAGAAGGATTTGACTGTCTTTTGATTGAACAAGGCGGTATAAAGCTTAATGGGTTTGATTACGGATTTATAGGAGGAGCGTCTGGACTTATAGATAAAGATGTTTTTTGCGTTGCTGGAGATTTAAGATATCACAACGAATACAAGAAAATAATTGATTTTTTGAAATATAAAAACAAAGAAATAATTTTTTTAACATCTGGTGAAGTAAAAGACATAGGTTCCATTATTCCACTCTACTGATGATGCAAAGAAAAGACTTAAAAGCACATACTACTAACGAAGGGAGTGAGAAAAATGCAGCTTTTGTCTATCGGTATCCCAAATACTTTATTAAGCAGCAGTGATTTTTTTAACAATGAGTTAGAATATATGAAAAATGCAGGCTTAAATTTCACTGTAAATCTAGATAATCGTGGGAACATTACTTTTTTTAATATAGACGTAGAGGATAAAATTTCAAATAAAAATATAGTTAAAATAAAAGAGCGTGTATCTGATGTGATTTCTGATGTAATAGTGAATCAGGTTGACAAGAGGTTGATAAAAAGGATTATAGATAAATACTATTACTATTTCGATTCTGATGAGAAGCAAAAGATTGAAAACATAGCGAAAGGCATTTTAGATAACGATGTAAATAAAGAGACATTCAAATTAGTTAAGAAAGAAAGAATTTTTGAGGAAATAGAAGATTTCTTAAAGGACAATGAGACTATTGACATAGAAGGGTTTGTCAATTTCAGGTTAAGAGATTTTATAGGCGAGTTAAGCGAGGTTGTTGATAGAGCGGTTGATGAATACATGATGCAGAAGGAATACGATGAATTTATTGGGCTATTAAAGTATTTTGTAGAACTTCAGGATTCCAAAATAGATGTTTTAAATATCCTCATCGATAAAAGCGGAAAATTTTTATTTTACGATAAAGAAAAAAAACCTATAACAGGAAAGTTTTTAAGCGATATAACAATTGAATTTACAGGAGGGGAATTGACAGATGATGATATGCTTATAAGCACGCTTATTGCCATGGCTCCTTCCAAGATATATATACACTCATTAGAAAATATAAAAAGTAAAGATGTCTTGGATACTGTTGAAAAAATATTTTCAAACAAAGTGTTTATATGCAATGGCTGCAGCTTATGTGCAGTAAATGAGGCAAGGAAATAAAACCCAGCTTAAACTGGGTTTTATTATTGAGTAAAATCTGTTATTATATTCATAGGTTATTTTGTTGAGGTGATCTAATGCATTTTTTTCTACAAATGATGTTTTTAGGCGTTGTCGGTGCAGCTATTGGCTGGATAACAAATTACATTGCTGTTTTTATGCTTTTTAGGCCGATAAAGCCTGTAAAAATTTTTGGCATTTCCATTCAAGGACTTATACCTAGAAGGAGAGACGAGATAGCGTCATCAATAGGAAAAGTCGTAGAGAATGAACTTGTATCGATGGACGACATATTGGGTAAGCTTTTAAATACGGACAATCGCAATTATATAATAAAAAGGATATTAGATGACGTTGATATTGCAGTTGAAAAGAACATTCCTTCATTTATACCGAAAACATTAAAATCAATGATAGTCAATTATGTAGTTGGGATTGTAAATAAAGAGGCAGAGAAGTTTTTGGATGAATCTGCAGCTACTATGCTAAACGATATGTCAGAAAAGATTGGCATAGCAGAAATAGTTGAAGAAAAGATAAAGCTTTTTGAGCTTGAAAAGCTGGAGAAGATTATATTGGATGTTTCTAATAAAGAATTAAAGATGATTGTAATTTTAGGCGGGGTTTTAGGTTTTGTAATCGGCATTTTACAAGCATTTGTGGTCAGGCTGTTGTAGAATATTGACAAGTCACTATATCAATTATATAATAGAAAAAAATCAATATTTTGGCGATGATGAGGAAAGTAGATATCTAAAAAATATCAAAGAGATTGAATGACTTGGCTGAAATCATTCAAATATTTTTGGTATCGAAAACCACCTCTAAGCTGCGGGTGATGAATCCGATCGGTAATTCCGTTATAATTTAGAGTATAAATGAGAGTGGAACCGCAGAACCTCTGCCTCTTTTGGCGTGAGGTTCTTTTATTTAAATACAAAAGGAGGACAAGATATGAAGATAATACTTAAAGATGGAACAGAAAAAGAATACGAAAATGGCATGAGCGTGTATGAAATCGCTAAAAGTCTAAGTCAGAAGCTTGCTAAAGAAGCACTTGGCGGCAGACTAAATGGCAGAATTGTGGAGCTATTTACACCAATCAACGAAGACGGCAAGCTGGAAATCTTGACTTTTGATGATGAGGACGGAAAGAAGATATACTGGCACACTTCATCACATATAATGGCACAGGCCATTAAAAGACTTTACAAAAATGTGAAGCTTACGATAGGCCCTGCCATTGACAATGGCTTTTACTATGATTTTGATGTTGATGAGCCATTTACAGTTGATGATTTTTCTAAAATAGAAGAAGAGATGAATAAAATAATAAAAGAAGATTTAAAACTGGAGAGGTTTGTTCTACCTAGAGAGGAAGCCATAAAATTCATGGAAGAAAAAGGCGAACCTTACAAAGTTGAGCTTATAAAGGATTTGCCTGAAGATGCAGTCATATCCTTTTACAGGCAAGGAGAGTTTACAGATCTT
>JASBVU010000109.1 GCA_029960905.1 Thermoanaerobacterium sp. | reverse complement strand
GATATTTTTTAGAGCTTGTCCTTTTGTGAAAAGCGGTTTTGGCTGTACACTTCCGCCAGTTTACCGCAATTATGTTTGTAATTTTTTCATCTGTGACGAAGTTATGAGCAAGGTGACCGATGATATAGTTAAAGGACAATATATAAGGGAAAGGGAAAGATTTGTGAAGTGGGCAGAATGGGAAAACAGATCACTTGAGGCAATTTTATCTGAGCGCCATATAAATTTGAGAAACAACTTTGAGGAATGTATAAAGGTTTTGCAAGATGTGCCTCTTACAATTTTCGAATTTGCACAATTAAAAGAAATAAGTGTATTTGACACAGACGAAAAAGAAGCGTGATAAACGATAAGAAAAAGGTATGCTTGACTTTAGCATACCTTTTTTGGTGAATATTAGAAGCAGCTAAATGAAAACAAATATATAGCAAACAACTAAAACTGCCATGGAAATAGGAATCCCTATTTTGGCCCACTCTTTGCTTTTTATTTCCAGCTTCCCTGCTGATATAATATTTGGTATATTTCCGGGTATCAACATGCCACCGCTTATTAAAAGTCCCATTAGAATAGCGCGGATGTGCTCAGGATCCATTGCAGGGCTTATTTCCGCTGCTGCTAATGTGGCATTGTCTAATACTGCTGAAATCATATTTACCCAGTATAAAAGTCGAACGTTCATGTGCATTACATAGTTGTCAACCAACGGCTTAAATCCGGCACTTAAAAGTTCTAAAGCTAATAAAAATATGAAGATTTTTATTGAGCGGATGACGATAAACTTAATATTTTCTATTTGCCTAATTTCCATTTCTTCTTCTTTAAAATATTCTTCCTCTTGCTTTGGTTTCGCATTATCTGCAAATCTATTTACGTAAAAGGCGCCTAAAATACCCATTACAAAAATTGCAGGTACGATGTAAATGCCAATCGTTCTTAGAAGGTAGAAGAAGTCTTTTTTCAAAGTTGAGATTACCAATGTGGATAAAGGCTCTCCTACAGGTGTCAATGCTGCCCCTAAGCCAATTGAAAGGCATGCGATTACAGTGATGACGACTTTGTCTTTATGATGTATTGGCAAGATGTGAACTATTTCAACTAAAACTAATGAAGCAACAATCGCAGTTATAATACTTGATGTAAGTCCTAATACGACTATTAACATAAAAACAAAAATTTTAAGCGATATATGATTTAAAATTGATTTTACGAATTCTTTGATTTTGATTTTAAAAATTTCAAATAAAAGTCCGCTGATAAAGACGGCAGCCGTTATAATGTACAAAAGATGGTTTTTTAATATATGTGATAAAAGATCAAGCGACATTGCCCCTGATACGGTAACTGCGATGATGCCCATAGCAAATAGAAAATACTCAATATTATCTTCTATTGCCTTTACAAAAAAAGGTACTGTCAGTATTATTAATAGTATTGCAAACAAAATAGCGTTAATCATGTAAATCACCTTTCTTTATTTTGTCCATGTAATAAAAAATAAAAAGGCAGAAAACTCATCATGACGATGAGCTTCCCACCCTGGAAGCCAAAAATCTTGAAGCAAGAAAATCTTGCTCAACCGAAAAAAACAATTATTAAACTAAACTGAATTGTATCACAAAAATTGTTTTAAATCAATACTAAGCGATGTTCCTTTTAGTTTTATACTTTCGACTTTTTATATCAAAATTATAAATTTTACTTGGAAATTTTGGAGGATTTTTGATGGTTTTGTAGAATATATAAGGTAAAAGTGTAAGAGTATGTATTAGAAGGGGGTGGATTGATGAACAATATATTTACATATACGGGGAATCCTTTTGTGGATGCTGGTATAACCGCCATGTTGGTATGGCTTGACAAGGAAAAGCCGGAAGAGATAGAGGATTATGAGGTAAGAAGTTTATTTGCAGAGTTAACAGATTTATATGTTCAAAAAAGTTGGAATAAGATAATGTATTCTATTTTCCCAAATAGTAAATTGACAAATCCAAGTGTTAAAGACAAAAAAGGTGAATATGATAAGCTTCTTAATGAGTTATTATCTGAAGTTTTGGTTTTAGGGAATAGTGGAAATTGTATTGCTTGTGGAAAAAGAGATTCAAAGAGGTATTTTACAAAAACTCAAGTGCCTTTAACAGGGACGAGCGATTTTATAAATTTCTTTTCTTATGGTAAGGGTGGAGCTGATTATTGTTCTGCTTGTGCTTTAGCTATTCAATTTTCTCCGCTTATCTTTTATAAATGCGGTAATTTAGTATGTCTCCAATCAAATAATAAAGAAGTGGAGAAAATTTATGCTAAAAAATGCAAATCATTTATTGATATTCAAAAAGCTACAAAGAATTACACTGGATGTAATGACGAAGGATACACAAATCCTGTAAATGCTTTATTTCATTTGGTTACAGATATTATACTAACCTATGATAGAAGAGAGTGGTATAGGGAAAATACCAATATAAGACTATATTATTTTACTAATTTTAATCAACCACCACTTGATAACTTATCAATATATGATATGCCGGATGAGATATTTAAATTTTTGGCTTATGCTCTTCAGCATGAAGAGAAAGATAATTGGAAGAAAGTCATAAAGAGAGGATACTTTACAACAAAAAAGGTTAATTTAGATGAGGAAGAGGAGTATAAAAATTTACACAATGATGTTTATGAAAGGCTTTTAAGAGGACAGTCAATTTTAAGATATTTTGTGGATGCTAATGAGAGGCGAACTTTAGTAAAGTGGGGCTTTCTTGAATATTACATGAAGGAAGTGAGAAAAATGGAAGCTAAAAGATTAGACACAATAAAAAAAGTTGCTGATGATATTGCTAATGTCATAAAAATTAGAGGGAATATTAAAAGACTTATCCAACTTGAGAATGCAAAGAATTATGGTGAATTCAGAAATGTTTTGCGGTTAATAATTAAAGAACGTATAAGTGCTGGATTTGAGAAGCCTTTATTTTCCATTGATGAATACGAAAAATATCTTTTCCCTGAGGGAAATTTATCTTGGAGAGAAACGCAAGATCTCATAATTTTTAGGCTTTATGAACAACTACATGATTGGTTAATTAATAATGATAAGGAGATAAAAGAGGATTTAGTTGAAGAAGATGAGACTATAAGTAAAGATGAAGATATTGAAATGATTTAAATGAGGAGGAATTGGTTTATGAATAATGTAAATGGCTTTATGCTAATAGATGCTCCGGCTTCAGCATTGAATAATGCGGGACCAGATATTGGAGCTAAGACAGAAAATACAATTGCTGTAAAGAAAATAAGAAGAGGTAGAGGTGAATATGTATACGTTTCGGGACAAGCTTTTAGGTTTTGGATGAGAAGTTCATTAGAAAATGTTTTTGGTTGGGAATTATCGCCTATTGAAAGGGAAGCAAAAATAGCCTTTACAGCAGCCGATCCTTTCAAATACCCAGATGATGATGTGTTTGGATATATGCGGGCAATAGGGAAAAAATCAGGTATAACTTTGACAAGAGTATCACCTTTTAAGTGTTCGCCATTGATTTCTGTTACACCTGTTAATATTGTGAATGATTTTGGCGTCATGGCTAGACATGAAGGCGATCCTGTTCCATATGAACATGAGTTTTACTCTACTGTTTTAAAAGGAATATTTTCCCTCGATTTGGATTCCGTTGGTAGATTTAGCAGTGAAAATAAAACTGGATATATGAATATAACAGAGGCTTATAAAAAAGAATGGGAAGAATATAATTGTTTTGTTGAAGAGGATGGGAAGATTGTGACGTTACCACTGGAAGTAAGGGCTAAAAGAGCAAGCGATTTAATAGGAGTGCTGCCTTATATATTTGGTGGAGCTAAGCAAACTTCACATCTGACAGATGTTTCTCCAAAATTTTTAGTTTTGGCTATTTTAAATTGCGGCAATAACATATTCATGAATATTGCCGTTGATGACAAGGGAGAAGCTGCCATAAATGTAAAAGCTTTAAAAGAGGTTATCGTGGATTATAGGGAAAATATTATTTCTGATGTTTATATTGGGAAAAGAGAAGGATTTATGGATGAGTACAATGAAGATTTGAAACGAATGGTTAATGAACTGAATGATACGTTATTAAAAAATATTAAAGTACATCTTTTAACAGTAAATGAGGCGGTGTCAAAATTTCAGCAAGTGGTTAGTGGCTTTTATAAGAGGTGATGCAACATGAAAGTTTTGAGAGTGCATCTTGTAGGTTGGACTGCGTCATTTAGATATCCAATTTTTATAACAGGGTATCAGCCTACTTTGCCAGTACCTCCTGTATCTACTATATATGGACTTATTTCTGCAGCAAAAGGAGAATACGTAACACCTTTAAATACAAAAGTAGGTTATGTGATGAGAAGCGAAGCAAAAGGAGTTGATTTAGAAACCATATACATGCTTTCAAGTGACAATAGTGCAAAATCTAATGTTTATAAAAGAGAATTTTTGTTGAATCCAGATTTGTATGTGTATCTGACCGATTTAAGCTTTAAAGAAATTTTTAAAAAGCCTGAGTATCCACTTCTTTTGGGGAGAAGTTCTGATTTGATGATGGTGGAAGAAGTTAAAGAAGTAGATTTAATGCAAAAACATGGTAATAAAAGGGTGGGCGGTACAGTGGTACCTTTTGAAGAGGAAGGCATCTGGGGTCCTCTTCAAGCATTGCCTATGTATTTTTCAAATACTATTCCAAGGGAAGCGATTGGCATTAAACCGTATTATATTTTAAAAGATTTCATCGAATATAATGGAGATAATTTTTGGTACGATGATGAATTAGATTGGGGAGTATATTTACATGGGCAAGAAAATATTAGCCAAAAGTAGCAAATATGGAGAAGAAACACTTATTCAACATACACAAAATGCGCTTCAGGTTTTCAAAAGTCTAAAAAATGCCTACCCAGAAGTTGTTGAGATTTGCAATGAAGAAAAATTTTACGAGTACTTATTTATAGCAATATTTTTGCACGATTTTGGGAAGGCGGCGGAAGGATTTCAAAGGATGCTAAAAGAAGGAAAGCCATGGGGTTACAGGCATGAGATAATATCAGCAGGCTTTATCTCATGCCTTCCTTATCATGATGATGTGAGAAAAGATATAGCTCTTGCGATTATCACACATCATAGAGATTTATACGAACTGCAGGAAAGTTATTCTACTTTGACGATATCGGGAAAGGATAATTATATAAAAAGGTTGAAAGAATTAGATGGTAACATAAAGTATTTGCAGTATATGATAGGCGAGGCGCCAGAGTGGAGCAAAGAATATTTGGGATATGAAATTAGATTAAAACAGGTACAATCTATTGAAGAAATACAGGATGCTTTTTACTTTGCTGTTAAAGAGTACTTAAATAATTATGAAGATAAAAAAGTCGTGAAAAATAAAAGGAAGTTATTTTTAAGAGGATTTTTGACTGCTTGTGACCATTTATCATCAGCTTCTCAGGAAGAAATAATAAAAGCAATTTCAGATATGGAAGTATTGTTTAAGTTTGACAAATATAAAGATACTCAATTAAAAGCTATGAATACAAAAGGATCTGCTGTTTTAATTGCACCAACTGGGTATGGGAAGACTGAAGCTTCTCTATTGTGGAGCAATTACAATCAAAATAAATCAAAGGGAAAAAGGGTATTTTATGTATTGCCTTATACTGCAAGTATTAATGCTATGTACAATCGGCTAAAAAATTCTTTTGGAGATGAAAATGTGGCTTTGCTTCATGGGAAGGCTTTTTATTTTCTATATAAAGAGTTTGCGAAATCAGGAGAAGATTATTTTGATGCTGTAAATAAGGCTAAAACAAAATATGATTTATCTAAAAAAATTTTTAAACCATATAAAGTATTGACTCCATTTCAAATATTAAAATACTTTTTTAGCGTTACTGGATTTGAACAGCATATAGGAGAAATGGCTGGCGGACTTTTTATTGTGGATGAAGTACATAGTTATGATCCACATACGACTGCCTTAATACTGGAAAGCTTAAAATACTTGAAAGAAGAATATAAAGCGGAAATTTTTATTATGTCAGCTACTTTGCCGGAATTTTTGAAAAAACTTTTCATGAAAGAATTAAATATAGAAAGCCTAATTGAGCCGAATAAAGAAGAAATTAAAGCAATTGCAAGACACAAAGTTTCTGTTATTGGAGGAGATGCTTTTTCCAATATAAGCAGAATAATTAAAGACATAAAAGAAGATAAAAAAGTTCTTATTGTTTGCAATACAGTTGATCGTGCACAAAAAATTTATAATGAATTAAAAAAATACACTGATAAAAGTGTTCTTCTGCATTCACGATTTGTTTTAAAGGACAGAGAAAGGATAGAAAATAGTTTAAACAAAGTTCAATTGTTAGTGGGTACCCAAGCAATTGAAGTTTCTCTTGATATAGATTTTGATATTTTATATACTGAACCTGCTCCTATTGATGCA
>JASBVU010000108.1 GCA_029960905.1 Thermoanaerobacterium sp. | reverse complement strand
TATGGAGCTTTTAGTGGATCTTGCAAATTAAATAAGGATTCATTAAGCGATGATATCAGAGAAAAACTTGATAAAGAAGGTGTTGTTGTATTGCCAGTTCCTGAAGAAGATGTAAACATGGATAAGCTAAATATAAAGGTCTGTCAACAATATGCTCTTCCTGAATACGCAAAAAATGTCATATTGTTAGATACTGGCCACGCTAAACTGATGACTCCATTTTATCCTTTAGAAAAATTAAGAAAAATTCCAGGACTTGAAAGAGCCAGGTTCGAAGATCCATATTCTGGGGGGAAGGCTAATTCAATTAGATATCTGTCTATTGCTCCTAGGAACAATGGAATGAAAGTAAAAGGTCTTGATAATTTGCTTTGTGCAGGAGAAAAATCAGGGCTTTTTACAGGACATACCGAAGCTATGACTACTGGATGTCTGGCTGGACACAATAGTGTCAGATTATCATTAGGCATGCCGCTTTTAGAATTGCCAAGAAATTTAGCATCTGGAGATCTTATTGCCTATGAGAATGAATGTATAGAAACCAAAGAAGGTTTGAAAAATCGCTATACATTTGCGGGTGGAATATACTTTGAAAGAATGAAATCATTAGGATTATATACTATTAATACAGATGCAATTAAAGAAAGAATAGAAAGAGATAATCTTATGGGAATATATGATGAAAAATTGGTTTAGGCAAGCTTTAAGCTTGCCTAAAGTATTGTCTTTTGCATCAAAAAATGTTATATTATATGCGTTGTGTTGCGTTGTGTTAGGTGTATAATAATTGTGGGTGTAAAACATTATGGAAAGATTACAAAAGTATTTGGCTGAATGCGGAATTGCATCCAGAAGAAAATGTGAGCAGTTGATTTTGGATGGCAAAGTTAAAGTCAATGGTGTAACTATAAGAGAGCTTGGTGTCAAGGTTGACCCAAACATGGATGTTATTGAATATAACGGTAAAACAGTAACTAAAGTCAAACAAAATATATACATTGTGTTAAATAAACCAGTTGGATATATAACGACAGTGAAAGATCAATTTGGAAGGCCTTCGGTATTAGACTTAATTAATATTAACGATAGAGTGTATCCAGTTGGACGCTTGGATTACGATACTTCAGGATTGCTTTTGCTGACAAATGACGGAGATTTAGCGAATAAACTCATGCATCCGAGACATAAAATTGATAAAGTCTATATTGCACAAATTAAAGGTGTACCAGACAAAAAGAAGTTGGATATGTTTAGAAATGGGCTTTACATTGATAATTATAAGACAGCCAAGGCCGAGATAGATATATTAAAAATCGTAAATGGCGATTCAATTGTGAAAATAGTCATTCATGAGGGGCGAAATAGGCAAATTAGGAGGATGTGTGAATTAATTGGACATCCTGTGTTAAAATTAAAAAGGATAAAAATAGGTAATTTAGATATTGGAAATTTAAAAGTTGGGCAATGGCGTTATTTAGCACAACATGAAATAGAGTATTTAAAGAAATTATAGGAAGAGATGGATCATGTTTAAAATTAAGTTTGCATCACAAGAAGATTTAAAATATATAAAAGAAATTGCTGATTTTTTTAAATTGTCTTTTTCGATGGATTTAAGTAAATGCATTAATATGATAGCAACAGATGAAAAACCTTTCGGCTTTATAACCATAAAGGTAAATGGCGATATTGCTTATATAATTGGACATGCTGTTTTACCTGACTATCAGATGAAGGGTTATGGAACAATGCTTTTAAAAGTTGCTTTAAACAATGTGTATGATTTTGGAATTAAAAAAGCGTGTATAAAACATTCGAACTTCGATGATTTTTATATCAAAAATCATTTTAAAAAATTTGAAGATGTTCTATATGTTGATATAGAAGAATTATTTAAAAAATAATTTAGGAGGAATGTAAAATGGAACTATGGTTTACTGAACACCACAACGATTCTATTGGCTATTCATTAAAAGTAAATAAAACATTGAATTCTGAAGAGACTCAATATCAAAAGTTAGATGTAATAGAGTCTGAATTTTACGGTAGGGTATTGATTCTTGACGGGATTTTGCAGACAACAGAGAAAGATGAGTTTGTATATCATGAGATGATAGTACATGTTCCACTTTTTACTCACAAAAATCCTAAAAGTGTTTTAATCGTAGGCGGAGGTGATGGTGGTGCTGTAAAAGAAATTTTAAAACACGATTCAGTAGAGAGAGTTGTTCTTGCAGAAATTGATGATCGTGTTGTAGAAAACTCAAAGAAATATTTACCAACGATTAGCTGTGGATTATATGATAAAAAAGTAGAGATTATGATTGGGGACGGAATAAAATACGTTGGAGAACATAAAAACGAATTTGACGTGGTAATTGTGGATTCAACAGATCCAATAGGCCCTGCGGTAGGTTTATTTACAGAGGACTTTTATAGATCAGTGTATGAATGCCTAAAGGAAGACGGGATTATAGTAGCACAAACAGAATCACCTTTTATTTATGGTAGCTTAATAAATAAGTTAAGTAAGATGTTTAAAAACATCTATCCAATAGTAAAACCATATATATGTACTATACCAACATATCCGGGACATTTGTGGACTTTTACAATGGGTTCTAAAAAGTATGATCCTGAAGCTGTAGATGTGAATAATATTCCTGATATTGACACAAAATATTATACACCACAACTACATAAAGCTAGTTTTGTACTGCCGAAATTTGTAAAAGAAATTTTCGAGGAGGCATAGTTTTTGATAATAAAAGATAATTTATCTAACGGCGGAAAATTTTTAGGGAGCAGTGATGATTATTATAAATCTGAGGTTGTGATTGTAGGTGCTCCTATGGATTATACTGTAAGCTTTAAGCCTGGCACGCGTTTTGGACCACAGGCAATACGAATGGCGTCATTAGGGTTAGAAGAATACAGTGTATATTTAGATAGAACTTTAAAAGAAAAAAAGTATTATGATTATGGCGATTTGATATTGCCTTATGGGAACGTAGAAAAAAGCTTAAATATCATTGGTGACGCTGCCAAGGATATTGTCGATGCTGGAAAAAAGCCTCTATTTTTGGGTGGTGAACATTTAATAAGCGCCCCTATTATAGAAAAAGTTTTTAAAAAGTATGGCAACGAGCTAGTCGTGCTTCATTTTGATGCACATACCGATTTAAGAACTGAATTTTTTGGAGAAAGAGATTCGCACGCTACAGTTTTAAAAATTGCTTCTGAATTTGTAAACAAAAAAAATATGTATCATTTTGGGATACGCTCAGGTGTTAAAGATGAATTCGAATTTGCGTTTAAAAATACCAATATGTTCTTGTTTGATGTTGTCGAACCTTTAAAATCAATACTTGATAATATAAAATCAAAACCCATATACATCACTTGGGACATAGACGTTTTAGATCCTGCTTATGCTCCTGGCACTGGTACTCCTGAACCAGGCGGTATAACCTCAAAAGAAGCGTTGAGTGCAATACACATGTTAAAGGATCTAAACGTCGTAGGTATGGATTTAGTTGAAGTATCGCCTGATTACGACCATTCAGGCATAACGTCAATTTTAGCTGCAAAGCTGATTAGAGAGTCTATTTTATCATTTTTTTGATAATTTAAATCCAGGAGTTAAAATAAGACCAAGTATTAAAAACTGGTCTTATTTTTTTATAGAAATATTAGCTTTGTGATAGTATAATATTAAATAAAGGAGGAGTTTTAATGTCTAAGTTAAAAATAACAGAAACTGTTTTAAGAGATGCTCACCAATCGTTGTTGGCGACTAGAATGACTACTGAGGAAATGCTACCTATAGCAGAGAAACTGGATGAAGTTGGTTTTTATTCACTTGAAGCATGGGGTGGCGCGACATTTGATGCATGTATGAGATTTCTGAATGAAGATCCATGGGAAAGATTAAGACTTTTAAAGAAAGTAATTAAGAAGACACCTATTCAGATGCTATTAAGAGGACAAAATTTACTTGGATATAAACACTATCCTGATGATGTTGTAAATGAATTTATAATAAAATCCGTTGAAAATGGCATTGATATAATAAGGATTTTTGATGCTTTAAATGATGTGAGAAATTTAGAAGTGCCAATAAAATCTGCAAAAAGTGCAGGTGCTCATGTACAGGCAGCTATTGTATATACAGTAAGTCCTGTACATAACATAGATCATTATTTGAAAGTGGCAAAATCTCTTCAAGACATGGGTGCAGATTCTATATGCATTAAGGATATGTCTGGAATATTATCACCTTATGTTGCATACGATTTGATTAAATCGCTGAAGAAAACACTTTATACGCCGATTCAATTGCACAGTCATTATACGGCTGGATTGGCTTCAATGACTTATCTAAAAGCAATAGAAGCTGGGGTAGACGGAGTTGATACAGCTATTTCTCCTCTTGCTTTAGGAACATCACAACCAGCTACAGAATCAATTGTAGCAGCATTGAAAAATACAAAATATGATACAGGTTTGGATTTAAAATTGCTTGCTGAAATTGCTGAGCATTTTAAGACGGTAAAACAAAATCACAAAAATGATAGCGATATATCATTGCTTATGACCGTTGATGTTAAGGCGTTGGAGAGTCAAATACCAGGAGGCATGTTATCGAATTTAGTTTCGCAGTTAAAACAGCAAAATGCATTAAACAAATATGATGAGGTTTTAAAAGAAGTACCAAGAGTACGTGAAGATTTGGGATATCCGCCTCTTGTTACACCCATGAGCCAAATGGTTGGAACACAGGCTGTTTTAAATGTTATTACAGGAGAAAGATATAAAATTGTGCCTAAAGAGATTAAAGATTATGTCAAAGGCTTATATGGGATGCCACCAGCACCAATTTCAGATTTTATACGAAAGAAGATAATCGGCGACGATGAAATTATTTCAAAGAGACCAGCAGATTTACTAAGTCCTCAATTAGATGAATTTAAAAATGAGATAAAAGAATTTATAGAGCAGGATGAAGATGTTTTATCATACGCACTATTTCCTCAAGTAGCAAGAAGATTTTTTGAGTATAGGCAAGCTAGAAAATACAAAATTGATTCAACACTATTAGATATGGAAGAAAAGGTTCATCCAATATAAATAATTAAGACTATAGGTAAAAGGCCTATAGTTTTTTTTATCTTAAAAATAGTTGTGTAACACAATTTAAAGATAAACATAACATGTAATAGAAAAATGAAAGGGGGTTTTAAGAATGTCTGATCCACAATATTACCCTGGACATTGTAGAACGACATATATAGTAAGGCCTGGAGATTCAATGTGGACCATAGCAAATATGTTTGGCATCCCATTAGACTGTTTAATAAGAGCAAACCCACAGATACCAAATCCAAATTTAATATATCCGGAACAACAAATTTGTATACCAGCATATTGCCCACCAGAGAGACATTGCAGAGAAATGTATATAGTGAGACCTGGAGACTCAATGTGGACTATAGCGAATATGTTTGGTATTCCATTAGATTGCCTTATAAGAGCTAATCCGCAGATACCAAATCCAAATTTAATATATCCAGGTCAACAAATTTGCATACCACATCATTGCTGGTAAAAATATAGTAATGTTGAGATACCTTATATTTGGTATCTCAACATTTTACATGTACATAAATTACGTTTAAAAAATTGCTTTTAAATTTAATTACCTTTACTGGACCGTCATCGATTTTTCCCCCACATTTAAGACAAAAAATATTTTTATTTGTAGTCATTTCTGAGTATGATTCATCAAATTTTAATGAACCATACTTTATAAAGCTTTTCCAGCCTGTTTTGCATAATTTGTGTCTATTATCATAATCAGCATAAACCCATTTTAACAATCTATGAAAATGAAATGGGTATTTAGTATAACTAAGAAATCTCTTTGAAAGACCAAGAGATAATGCATAGTCTTCAAAAGTTTTTTCTATTTTATCCTGAAGCGGGTTTAATATTTTCGTGCTTTTGTAATTATAACCGTTAGTTTTTAAATATTCCCTCAAGTAGTCAAACATATAACCTCTGCAGACGTGTATCTCTTCCTTTTTGCCGACATTCATTTGATTCAAAAAATTAATTGAAATTTCAGCAGCTTTGTGCAAATACAACTTTTTGCTAAAATTATCTTGTGTGTAATATGTAAGAGGTATTATATCATAATGGTATTCATTAGTTTCAACCCTCATAACGCCAATGCAAGTTCCGCCGACTAAACTTCCACTTCCAGCATCATCAATCTGTATCACATTATCACTCCTTGCTTATATATTAATTTTATATTAAAATCATATTAATTATTCAATATATGAATGTAATAATATAGTAGGAGGATGTGTATGAATGTTTTGCTGACAAATGATGATGGTGTCTTTTCTGATGGCATAAACGAATTAGCTGTTTTTTTGAAAGATTATTTCAATGTTGTTGTCGTCGCACCTGATAGAGAAAGAAGTGCTGTAGGACATGCCATAACAATGCATAAGCCTTTGCGGA
>JASBVU010000107.1 GCA_029960905.1 Thermoanaerobacterium sp. | reverse complement strand
TTGATCGCTTACATTAGTAAGCGTCACAAAATTGCCTTGTAGAAAAGACAAACGGTAGTCATCGTCTTTGAAAGCCAAACTATGTCTTACATTCTTAGGCAATTGATCGACAAAGCAAAAAACACATTTATTTCTGCAGTGTTTTAGTTTATCTATGATTCCTGTTTCAAAAATAAGACCCAAGTCGTCATCATAGTCTTTCTCTATCTCGTAAATATATTCCTCGCCATTTTCTTTTTTTATTAAAAGCTCTATATCTTCATTGGCTATTTGAAATTTATAATCAATTAAATCTGTTATTTCACTGCCATTTATCGATATAAGCGTATCACCTGGCTCAATCCCTAACTGATCAGCAATGCTATTTTTAATTACATCTTTTATCTTGTGATATGCCATTTAATATCCTCCTACTAATCATCCAATAATATTATGAATTAATAGTAGGACTTAGTCAAGCTCTTTTAACCTGGACTTCACTTTGCTTACTATATCCAAAAAGTTTTTGTACTTTTTAATTATTCCATAGACAGTAAAAGGCCTGCCGATAGATATCATTTTAAATTTCCTGGATGTCATTCCTCCAAATTTAGTTATGAGTCCAATAGCTGGCAGCGTATCAATAAGCATTATTTCTTCTTCAGATATGCCAGACTCCCTTAAAAAGCTTTTTACAGCTTTCATCATAATATTTCTCCCGCTTTTAGCGCCAATTGCGTACACATCATTATCAAATTCATCAACACCCATGTAAAAGGGAATTCCTATTTGATTGCCCTCTGTCATATCGTAATGAGGCAAAGATAATATTTCCTCAAATGTAGGAATTCTATCATTAGGAAGCAATCCAACGTGGATCGCTGCCGCCACAATCGACGAATGAGCACTGCCATAACAAATATACGCTATAATCATTCTTTCTCCTCGATACCATATTTCTTAAATTCTTCAACCGAATTTTTAATTTCATTTAAATGCTTAATTACCCAATTATATAAAATTTTGTCAGCAATTTTTTTCAAGATTGTAATCTTCCTTATGGTAAAAATAAGTTTAAAATATTTAGGTTCATACATGTTCGTATCAACAAATATCAACCTATCATACTCTAAGTTGTAAATTTTTCTAAGTCCTTCTAATGTTTTTTTTATGTTATCACTAAAATTTTTCATACCTATGATATAAACCTCATGTAAGTTTTCATCAAGACCTATGTATTTTAATTCACCATAATCTAAGTTAAGCATTTCTGGCAAAGAAAATATAATGTCTTTTGATATTTCATCTTTTAAATACCCTGTATGAATATACGCTGTAACAACCGATGAAAAACATCCATAATAACTGTAGTATACTATCTTCAGTTTTATCACCACACTATAAAAATGGTGCTTTTTCGCACCAATTAGATTACTTTTTATCTCGATTAAAAATTCCTAAAAAACTGCTGAATTCTTTTTTTGTATAATCTTTTATCTTTGACATCATCTCTCGTCCACCTGTACTTAGAAACATAAATCCTACAATCGAAAAAACAGCTACACCTATGAGAATCCAAATTCCCCAACCTGCAGAATTATTCTGTGATGTTGTTCCTTTTTGCGTATTTGTCAAGGTTCCAACTTGTTTTTTTTCATCTGCACCATACACAGCTTTAGTAAGCACGTCAGCCATAAATTTCGCTGATTCCTCAGCTCTCTGCCTTGTATGCGTATCTGTTCCGAATTCCAATAGCAGTGAGTTTGGGGTTAAATCTTGATTATAGTCACCGCTTCCATAAAAAATATCTTTTATTAAATTTGGATATTCCTTATCAGCTATTGCTTTTATTCGAAAAGCCAAATCCTGATTGGCTTTTAAATTTGCGTTCGTCCTGCCTAAAACAAGTCTAACACCTGTTGCATTTGTGCCCGCTATTTTTCTTATATAATCTTGGTACGGTGCAGCATCCCTATGTATGTCAAGCAGCAAGTCAGGCCTATCGTTTTTTAAAATTTTCAGCGCACCAACCCGAGAACGCCTGTATGCCATTGCATCATGTGGCAAATAAAGTGTCTCATCAACAAATGTTTTAACACCTTTCTTTGACAGCGCGTTGCTTAACGATGCATCAACTTTATATATGCCTCCATGTCCGTAGATACTGGCTGTTCCATCCGTCGGGATATATGATTCATCACTATGTGTAGAATACATCGCAATTTTTCTTTCACCTGTTTTTTGAGCCATTACCTGAGAAACTTCTTCTATGTTTACATCGGGAAGTTTCACCGTCTTTAAATATGTGGCATAAGCTTTATTATCCTTTTTATCGACTTTTATTACTTTATACATCTTATTATCATGTGATAGATACATATCATTTACTTTTAAATCCCAAGCAATTCTAAAAAGCACATTGTTTGTATTATTTAGATATACCGTATAGTATCCTCCATCTTTACCGCTCCAGTCATCAGCATTTATTTTTACAAATGAAAAAGACATGAGTACAATCAATAATATTAACGTAATCGCCTTTTTATTTCTCATCTGAATCATCACTGTCCTTTTTGCGATATTTTTCTTTAATGGTTTCAATGTCGTCCTCGCTTAAAAGGCTGCTGGTCAAATGCGGTTCTGTGCCCTTTTTTGATGTGCCTCCTTGTATTTTTTCCCTTGTTTCACCAAGTATCTCAGAGAAAAATACGGCCACTATCATTGATATAACAACAGTATCAAATGCACCTGCACCACCGACAGAAATTGTACCTGGCCTAGCCAAAATTATATTTGTAAGACCCTCTGCGAAATCACTTAAAATTACTCCCATAACACCTGCAATAAAAGCACATCTTCTTGACCTACCAAACAAGTACGCAATCAAACCACTGATAATGCCATAAACATAGTTAGGCTCTATGAACATTGCTTCTGGCTCACTTGGCAGTAATTTTCCAGCCAAATAAACAGCCGTTCCAGCTAATACAGATGATACCATAGCGTTTATTCTCTCAACACCTCTTTCTGCTTTGACAAACAAATACACTGCAACGATTGCTGGTATCACAGCACCTCCGATATTTATAGATATCTTTTTCCCCAGCGGTATATCTGGCAAAAATGTGCCAACAATCATACCAATTATGATTATAAGAGCCCATGTATCTGTCATTTTCATCCTGTCTAAGACTCTATGAGCAAATCCAAAAAGCACAAACAAACCTGTTATTGATAATATTATGTAAGCAAGTGGCATTTAACATCACCTCGATTTATATCTTTTGCAGTATTAAAAAAAGTATACAAAAAAACACCTAAAAAGGTGTTTTAAATTCTTTCAATCATTTAAATCTATATGCTGCCCACTATCAAGATATATTACCCATTCGCATATATTTGTCGCATGATCTGCTATTCTTTCCAAGTATCGAGCGACAAATAAAAACTGTGCAGCTTGATCGATGTTTTTGGGATCTTCTATCATATACGTAAGAAGCTCTCTAAAAATCTGCTTGTATAAGCTGTCGACAATATCATCTTTTTGATTAATGGTTCTGGCTAATTCTGTATCTTGATTTACATAGGAGTCAAGAGACAGTTTAACCATTTCCCTTACAATGTCACTCATTCTCGGTATATCAATAAGGGGTTTAATATACGTCTGGTGTGCTATCCTGATTGTGGTTTTTGCTATGTCTACCGCATGATCTGCCATTCTTTCCAAATCGGTATTTATCTTTAATCCCGTAAGAACAATTCTAAGATCTCTTGCCAATGGTTGCTGTGTCAAAATTATCCTGGAGCACCTATCGTCAATTTCCACTTCTTTTTCATCTATCCTATCATCCTGATCGATTACTTTTTGAGCCATTTCTACGTCATGGTTTATTAAAGATAATATGGAATTACCAATAGCTTCTTCAACCATTGCACCCATCTTTAAAATATCGTAGTGCAAATCTTCTAACTCTTTTTCAAAATGTGTCCTGTTCACAATAGCACCTCCTTTAACCAAATCTTCCTGTTATATAATCCTCTGTACGCTTGTCACGCGGATTATAAAATATATCCTCAGTTTTTCCTGTCTCGATTATCTCACCGTTTAAGAAAAACGACGTTGAATCAGATACCCTTCCAGCCTGCTGCATATTGTGTGTCACGATAACTATAGTATATTTATTCTTCAATTGGTCGATTAATTCTTCTATCTTCATAGTTGAAATCGGATCAAGAGCAGATGTTGGCTCATCCATCAATATTATCTCCGGCTCAATTGCCAATGTCCTTGCTATACACAATCTCTGCTGTTGACCGCCTGATAAACCTAATGCTGAATCATTAAGCCTATCCTTCACTTCATCCCAAAGAGCAGCATCTTTTAAGCTTTTTTCAACTATCTCATTTAATATTTTCTTGTTTTTTTGTCCGTGTATTCGCGGACCGTATGCAATATTATCGTATATCGTCATTGGAAAAGGATTTGGCTTCTGAAACACCATCCCTACCCTTTTTCTAAGCTCTATTGCATCAACATCTTTGTATATATTTTGATTATCTATCATAACAGTTCCTTTAATAGTTACACCATCTATAAGGTCATTCATCCTATTCAATGTCCTTAAAAAAGTAGATTTTCCACAGCCAGATGGACCAATTAAGGCCATAACGCTGTTTTCTTCCACGTCAATATTTATCTTTTTAAGCGCCTGCATCTGACCATAAAATAAATCAAGATCCCTTACTTCAATTTTTTTCATGAAAAAGGTTTCCCCTTTCTATAATAATTATATTGCATTATTTCCCACCTGTCATCTTTTTATATAAAACATTCCCAAGCCAACGGGCTAAAATGTTAAACACCAACACTATTATAAGAAGAACTGCTGCTGATCCATCAGCAATTTGCCTAGCATCTGGTGCAAGTCCTTCACTATTAACTTTCCAAATATAAACAGCCAAAGTCTCGGCGGCTCTAAATGGATAAAATGGAGAACCTGGCACTAAAGGATTTAGGACATTGAAATTAAGCATAGGTGTGCTCATACCAGCCGTGTATAAAAGTGCAGCAGCTTCTCCAAAAATCCTGCCAGAAGTGAGTATTATACCTGTCACAAGGCCCGGCAAGGCAGATGGAATCAGCACTTTTACTATCGTCTGCCACTTAGTAGCACCTAATGCAAAGCTTGCTTCCTTTAATGACGCTGAAACACTTTTTATTGCATCTTCACTGACTCTTGCCATAACAGGCAAATTTAATACAGTAAGTGCCAATGCACCTGACATCAAGGAATATCCCCAATGAAGCATATTTACAAAAATTAAAAGGCCAAATAATCCTACAACAATCGATGGCAATGACGACAATGTCTCTGTTGACAATCTAATTAGCTCAGTTATTTTGCTAGGTCTTGAGTACTCTGCCATGTAGATCCCTGCACCGACTCCAATTGGCACCGAAATAATAAGCGTTATCACTAAAAGCAACAGCGAATTAAATATTTGAGGGGCTATACCTCCTCCTTTCTCCATGAATTTCGGAGGCGTCAATATAAAATGTAAATTCAATTCACTTCTGCCCTGATACAATATATAACTTATAAGAGATAAGAGAAAAAACACTATGACTCCTGCTACAACGTAAAAGTATATAGTAGCCAGCTTATCGTAAAATTTTGATTTCATTTGTACATGCTCCTCCTGCCAACAAGCCTTATTATGAGAATAAATCCAAACGAAATTAGCAGCAACAATAATGCCAAAGACCAAAGGGCATTATTCCAAGTTGAACCTGTTACGGTATTTGCCATATCCATCGTGATAACAGATGTAATCGTGGACATAGACTGCAAGAACGACAAAGGAATCACTGGACTGTTTCCAATGACCATTTGAACTGCCAAAGCTTCGCCAAAAGCACGAGCTAATCCTAATACAACTGCCGTAAGTATACCTGGCTTCGCAGCAGGCAATATTACTCTTCTGATCGTCTGCCATCTTGTGGCACCAAGTGCATAAGAAGCTTCACGTATCTCCCAAGGCAATGACTTAATGGCGTCCGTGCTGACACTTGTTATCGTTGGAAGCACCATTATCGTCAACACTAAAATACCAGCAAGCAAGCTAAAGCCTAATCCGCCAATATGCTTACTGATGAAAGGTACTAAAACGGTAAGGCCAATCCAACCATATACAACAGAAGGAATGCCAACGAATATTTCCATTGCAGGCTGCAATAAATTTCTTCCAAGCTTTTTTGCTATTTCTACCATGAAGATAGCTGCCGATATGCTAAGAGGTGTGCTTATCAAAATCGCAAAAACTGAAACAAATACAGAACCCAGTATGAATTGAAGTGAACCTATAGCAGGCCCTCCTTGACTATTGGGTCTATCAGGTTTCCATGTGGTTCCGAAAAGAAATTCACTAACAGAACGTTTATCAACAATAAAAGTTGACAATCCTTTTGTCGCAACAAAGTAAAAAATAGAAACAGTGATGACTATCAATAAAAAAGCGCAAATAAAAGCATACGTTTGTCCAATCTTGTCAAAAACCTTTCGTCTTTTGTCATACTTTTCAGACAT
>JASBVU010000106.1 GCA_029960905.1 Thermoanaerobacterium sp. | reverse complement strand
ATGACAATTATACTTTTTTATCAAATATTCTTTAACATCTCTTAACGTATCATTCATGAATTAATCCTCCATAAAATTAAATCTATACTTCTACTGTCATTCCATCATAAGCAAACTCAATGTCTTTGCATAGCTTTCGTAATTCCAAATAATCGTCTACATAACTTTTATTAGATGATGTATTTAATATTGCTATTTATATTACTGAAAAATTTTTAAATTCTCACAAACCGTATTTTATCATTTATAAACATTCTAATTAAATAATCTTCTTTTATCATTATACATTAAATTTAATTCATAAAAAAAGAATAAGATTTTATACCTCAATTTATATTCTCTTTGAATAATAATTTGAAAATATAATAACCGATACAAACTCTATCAAAAGTAGTGAAGCAACCATGATTAAAACCATTTTATCAACATTCATAATCGCTTCATTTGTCAAATGTCAAGTTAACTTTCCATACTAAAATAAAAACACAATGACTGACGTTTTTTCCCTTGGCACAAGCAAAAAAAGCAGTTCCATCGATTTTTTTTCCCGGCTTCCCTGCCATTTAAAAACTTGTTGACAAAGACAATATTCATATTTTAGCTCAATCATCAAAGCTTTTTGCCAAATCAGTCAAAGCTTTGTCATTTACTCTATACACAGTCCACCCATCATTGGAACTGCCCCTAACCGTTTATAAAATTTAATAGATGGTTCATTCCAATCAAGGCAACTCCATTCAAGTCTGCCACAATTTCTTTCTACAGCAAACTTTGCTAAATATGTATCTTTTCATATTCAGCCAGCTCTTTGATAAAGCTTAAGACTAATGCCACATCTTTTTCTTATGCAAATCTCAATTTAAACTTCTCAAACTTTGTATCGATTAGTCAACTCATACTTTAACTCTTCCTACAACATAACATTATCCAAAATTTTGTCGCCAAATTTGACTCATTAAAAAATATCTACATTTTGAAATATGGAATTACTTTATAAAAAATAGATTGTAAGGCATTTTTGTGCGAATAATAAAACTTTCCTTACAATCTCATAACAAAATACTTATATTATTAGCTGCTGATTTCTATATGTCTAAGTTAGTTATTATATTTCCATTCTCATCAAGATTGATGCCCAATGACTTTTGAAACTTTTCAAGATTATTTTTATATTTGCGGTAGTCACTGCTCAATATGCTTAAATATTCGTTTATTTTGTCCGAACCGCTATTTTTTAGTTGTTCCTTAATATTTTTTACCATGTTAAATACTTTTTTGTGCAAAGGTTCTATAACATCTAATTTCTTTAAAAAAGTTTCTCTGTCCATATAGCTTTTTTCAACTCTATCCGATATCCATTCTTCAACAATCTTATTTATTATCATGCTCATTTTTTCAATATCTTCATTAGTATACTTTTCATACATCTCACCCATTTCTTGTGGATAATTGATACTGTCAGCTTTATCTAAGCAATTCACCAAATTCAACCATGCCTTTTCTTTTTCAGGCGTATCAACTACCTCATTCAAAAATGGCCCATATGCCGCTACCATCAACTTTCCAAAGTCACCAGGAAACACTCTCAATAATTGTCTCTTTATAAAACCTTCTCTTGCTCTATCGTCCATCTCAAGAGATTCTTTTAATGTCATCATATTTTTTGTCAGTTCGGTTATATCACTGGTTCTATTTAATCCATCTAAGCATGTTTTGATCACATTTCTGATCATTTCAATTCTTTTTTCTTCATCATTTAATCTCTTTAAATGTTGCTCGAGTTTATCCCTTATTAAATCTGGATGTGATATAATATGTTTTATTTCCACTACTGGTACATCCAGTTGCCTCAGAGTTGATATTTGAATCAGTTTATCAACGTCATTTTGTGAATACTCTCGATAATTGTTGTTAGAATTGATATCGGGTTTTATTAATCCCTCCTCTTCATAATAATTTATTGCTTTTTTCGTTAGTTTTGTAATCTTCATTACTTCACTTATTTTCATTATAGATCCCTCCTGGTTCTAATAATAAGCCAATCCCCAGGGTAATAGTCAATAAAGATTTTAAAAATTGATTCTAATAAATCCCTTTTGTATCATCCAATCAATGTAAAATCTACATTGAATATATGTGAAGAAAAAATAAACAGTAAAAAAAATTACAAAAATTTAAGTAAATATAAATGAAAAAATTTATCTTTACTTAAACACTTTTGTTAAAAGAATGTTTATTATATCACTGTGAAGCGTTTCATATCTTGGATTATTGAGCTCTTTTTTTATAATCCAAGCTAACTCGGAATGTTCATCATTCAATTTAAGAAAAGAAATATCATCGTTTTTAGGTTTAACAAGATGTAAACACAACACAATATATATCTTCATCTCCGCTTTTACTTTTTATGTTCCTAACTGATAACTCCTCCAACAATTCCACATCCAAATTGATTTCCTCTTTTGCCTCTCGATACAAGCCTTGAGTGGGAATTTCATCATATTTTACTTTCCCGGCAGGAACATTCCAAACATTCGGAGCAACCTTACAATGTCCTGCACGTTTTGTCAATAGAACCTTTCTCTCATGCAACAAAATGATTTCTACTGAAATTCGATAATTAGGATACATAATAACTACCCCACGTATAATTATTTTAAAGAAAATAAATTTGGCTAAACAATGTATCTTTAATTTAATCAACCGTTACTTCCCTGCCTTTCCCGTCAAATGGTCGATACTAATTTTAATGACTTTTGCCTTAATGCTACCCTTTTGTATGTATTTCATCCCTTTCTCCATAAACTCGCCAGAGTATTTTTGAATTAGCGCAACCAATGCATCCTCCTTTTCCTTATCAAATACTTCCACCGCACGTCCAAACACTATTACACTCTCATACCTATAACTGAACTTATCAGGTATTGGTTCAGTATTGCCAACAACACAGAAAGAAACCTTATTGTTATAAACAATATTGTCCAATTTGTTTCCTTCAGCAGCACAATGGAAATAGATGTTTCCTTCATGGTATATGTAGTTTAGCGGAACTCCATAGGCATATCCATTTTCACCTACTGTAGATAACACTCCATATTGTCCTTTCCTTAACAGTTCAATAGCCTGTTCGTCGTTGATAGATCTATCTTTTCTTCTCATTTCCTTAAACATATCATCTCTCCTTATCTATTGTATTTTTCATCAATCAATTTACCATACTTTAAAAGAGCCCATCCAAAATCAATCTCATATTACAACTCTGCCTTACCCCAATTAATAAGACTACTAACATTTTCACTATTTACTATAATAATTAATAATTTTATAACTTCATTAATAATATGCTTTTAGTAAATCCAAACCTCTTGTTTTTACCTCAAAAATATTAATCATATTATACCATATGTCAATGATTTGACCATATTTAATTATAACTAGATCATTTATCCATCGTATGTTAATATATTTCTAAAAATATTGAAAAACAAAGTGGCGCCTTGGGATAAACTCATGGTTAAAAAACATCGATTATTATGAGATTTTCGTAAACATACAATAATAACCGATGTGAAATACTAAAAATAATAAGAAATGGGAGTGTAATAAATGAATATTGAGATTAAAATAGCGTCAATTGAAGAAAAATCTATACTCCGAAACTTGCTGGAATTATACCAGTATGACTTTAGCGAGTTTGACGATAATGATCTTGATGAGCACGGATTATTCGGGTATAAATATCTGGACCACTACTGGACTGAAGACAACCGTTATCCTTTCATAATAAGAGTTAATGGCAAATTGACTGGTTTTGTCCTTGTAAGGGATCTTATAAGCACCGATAATACTATCACTCACTGCATTTCAGAGTTTTTTATTATGAGAAAATACAGAAGACAGGGTATTGGCAAAACAGTTGCCCAAAAAGTTTTTGATATGTTTCCAGGCTATTGGAGAGTCGCCCAAATTGAACAAAACATTCCTGCGCAAAACTTCTGGAGAAAAGTTATCTCCTCATACACCAAAGGCAATTACCGTGAAATTTATCAAGATGATGATCATTGGATAGGCCCAATACAATTGTTTTTGTCAAAATGTGATCCCCATGAAGCTACAAATAATAATTTTAATTACACGAACAATGATAAAATTGATTAAAGTCAATAAAAAATCATGGTGTTAATAAGATTTTTTAGCTTATTTCTACTATGATTTTTTATACAACTCCGCCTTTAACACTAATGTTATTGTAGAGCATACCGACCTTATCCTTTTAACCCATATTCCTGTCTTCATATGCCTAAATACCTTTTCCAACCATTTCTCTCAAATCTTATAAAGGCTTTTCTATACTGCCCTTCAAATGTGTCTTTGGAATTCTCAATGCCTGGACATATACTGCACATTTACTCTCTCCTGGGCCGATTACCATTTTCTTATCTTCGATGATATCTCTTGTAAGTATGTTTATATATATATCTTTTTTCCTATCTACAATCTTAAATATTCTCCCGTCCTTATGAATTGCTTCGTTAATCAAACCATAATATCTTCCTGCATTTTTCTTTATTTCAATATCGTATACAAATTGAGGAATAATGATTTCTTTAAATAATAGTTTCAAAATGTCCAGTCTGTTAACCATGGCTAAATTAATCAGGATATCAGCATCAGATATGGCTCCTGAATATCTCATGTTAATAATCCTCTTCCAGGGGACACTCATATCCGAATTGTTCAGGAGCCAGTCCGATAAATCCAAGGCTGGTTTTCATGTTCTTGTATGAGATATTCCCTCTTTCGTAGTTGGTTTTTATAAAATAGTCTTAATCTTCATAAGAGAAAATAACTCAACAATGCAATTGTCGCATCATGTAAGCCATGTGCTACCGATACGGATACCGTTGAGCAATTCTTCATTTTATACTTTGAAAATCCATAAAACAGTCCCAATATTGTTGTCATTATCACTTGCAAAGCATTGCGTCCGTTTGGAAAGTGCCATAATCCAAATAATAATGACGAAAAAATTATGGCGAATAAATCAGATTTTGTTGCTACCGCTAACCTTTGTATGAAATAACCTCTAAAGATAAACTCTTCTCCAAAACCCACAAATAAAAAATCATAAATAAGATAAAATAGCAATACCCAAATAGAGGAATATTTAATGCTCAATACATCCTCCTTGCTAACTCCAAAAAATAACGGCAAAACAACAAAGGAAATAGTTATACAAAAAATAAAAAAAACAATCTTTAACTGCTTTCCAATATTGTCTTTTGTATACCCTAATTGCGTGAAAGGAATTTTTCTTAAAATAATAATTAGAAATGGAATTGCTGTCACAACTACATATACCAGTAATGTAATTATTATTTTTGTTGTAATGTCTCCTCCCAGCGATACAATCACTGTGCTAAATCCAGCAATAATTAAAGCAGTTATATATACAAATGCTAATTCAAACCATATACCAATCTTTTTTCTCACTTTATCACCCCCAATAGCATCTTCCAGCCGCTGCCTATAAAATAGATTGAAAATGCTATAATAAATATGCCTAACAATAAAATAATCCAGCGATATATCCCCACGGCCCACCTACATCTTCAGGAGGACAGTTTCTTTTACCGATACATACTGGATATTTACTTCAAGTTAAATGGTGAAATTGGGAAATAGATAAGATTACCAAAAGCATTCCTATCCTCTGTAGTACAGATATAGAAAAACTTAAAAAATTGCTATAATGCTGCTGTCGCTGTTTCAAATGTCAAATAACTATATCTCATCGCTGGAGGGTTCTCTCGACCTTATCAGGCTGAAGAGATATCTACCGTTGTACACTAAATTATAGTGTATGGGTTTCCATGGGCTGGATATATTTTTGTTATTTTATAATCCTTTATTAATTTCCAACTGTCTTTGATTGTTTGGTCGTTATAGGCTTCCATAAGACTGAATTCTGGAAGGTCGCCTGTAAATGCACAACATCCATCAATAATGAGGCTTATGCTATCATCTGTATGACCAGGTGTTTGGATTATTTCCCCTTCTATTCCCATACTTTTGAGGAAGTCCCTACTTTCTTTGCTAGAAATCACGATATTACCCTCAGATAGAATATCTGTAAAATTAAATTGAGGATTCTTTTTACAAAAGATATTTAGATTGTCTACAAAAGTAACCTGACATTCATGTAGAATTAATCTTATTCCTAAATTCTTTAAGTCTTGTTCAATACCAGCATGGTCTGGGTGGAAATGTGTTACAATTAAATATATGATATCACTTATTTTGATATCATGCTGATTCAATAAGTTCATAAACCGATAAAGAGTACCTGGAAAATCAGTATCTATCATTATCCAACCACAACTGGATTCATGGAGATAAAAATTTGTCCTTTTACAAATTAAATTCAATATTTTCATCTATACGCACCTCAAAGATTTAATCATCGTATTCATATATACACATATTATTAGCGGTATTTTTTATGAAGATTTTATGTATATTTTACTAATGTGTATAAAAGAAACTCTCAAATATTATTATCATTAT